>DATMMJ010000519.1:0-5876 GCA_035569795.1 Puia sp.
GATACACCTGCTAAAAAAATATTTCCTGTCGGAGAAATTTTTGTTGATGAAGTGAAGATTGTTCCCTCCTCTCAACTTAGGAAAGGTGATATGTTCTTATGTGAGGCGGGAGATACGATCCCAATGGATGGAGAAATTATAGAAGGCATCGCCACCATCGATGAATCGGCTATCACCGGCGAATCTGCGCCAGTAATCAGAGAGTCGGGCGGCGACAAATCATCGGTTACTGGTGGAACAAAGGTGCTCAGCGACAGAATAAAAGTAAAGGTCACTACTGATCCGGGTGAAAGTTTTCTTGATAAGATGATCGCGTTGGTAGAAGGCGCGAGCCGGCAGAAAACGCCAAATGAAATTGCGCTGACCATTCTGCTGGCTTGTTTTACCCTTATTTTTCTTATTGTTTGCGTGACGCTGAAACCTTTTGCCGATTATGCAAATACACCGATTACGATTGCGGCGTTTGTTTCTTTATATGTCTGTCTGATCCCAACTACCATCGGTGGTTTATTAAGTGCTATTGGTATTGCAGGTATGGACAGGGCACTACGTGCAAATGTGATTACAAAAAGCGGCAAGGCAGTAGAAACAGCAGGGGACCTGGATACCTTGCTTCTTGATAAAACAGGTACGATCACTATCGGGAACAGAAAAGCAACTCATTTCTGGTCGGCGAAAAATGTGGATGAAAAACTTTTCGTTGAGGCATGCGCGTTAGCCTCTATTGCTGATGAGACGCCGGAAGGAAAATCAATCGTCGAATTGTCAGGCATTAACCCGAATACGTTCAGCACAAACGGTGCAAGGTTTATTGAGTTCACTGCCGAAACTAGGAGCAGTGGTATTGATCTTTCAAACGGCCTAAAAATCCGCAAAGGTGCATTCGACTCTATAAGAAACATCGTGACAAGGGCAGGTAATGTTTTTCCAGAAGAAACAGAAGAAAGAGTAAAAATAATTTCAAACAATGGCGGTACGCCACTAGTAGTAAGCCAGAATGCAAACGTGATTGGCGTAATCGAATTGCAAGACATTATTAAACCGGGCATCCAGGAACGTTTCGAGCGCCTGCGCAAAATGGGGGTAAAAACGGTGATGGTTACTGGCGATAACCCCTTAACTGCAAAATACATTGCTGAAAAGGCAGGCGTAGATGATTTTATTGCCGAGGCTAAGCCCGAAGACAAAATGAATTATATCAAAAAGGAACAGCAGGGTGGTAAACTTGTTGCTATGATGGGGGATGGAACCAACGATGCGCCTGCATTAGCGCAGGCAGATGTCGGGGTTGCAATGAACAGTGGCACCCAGGCCGCAAAAGAAGCCGGTAATATGGTTGACTTAGACAATGATCCTACTAAATTAATAGAGATTGTAGAAATAGGGAAACAATTATTGATGACAAGAGGAACGCTGACCACTTTTTCAATCGCCAATGATGTAGCGAAATATTTTGCTATTGTGCCAGCGCTTTTTATTACATCTATTCCAGGATTGCAGGCATTGAATATCATGAACCTGAAAAGTTCACCGAGTGCCATTCTTTCTGCTGTTATTTTCAATGCCCTTATCATTCCGATTCTAATTCCGTTAGCGCTTCGCGGCGTGGCTTATAAGCCTATCGGAGCAAGCGCTTTACTGAGAAGGAATCTGATGATTTATGGAGTAGGTGGCATTATTGCGCCCTTTATCGGCATAAAACTGATAGATATGATGTTGGCCGCATTTATAAAATGATTTAAAATTTAGAGCTCATGAAAAAATATATTTTGCCTTCCTTAAAGATGACCCTGGTATTTTTGGTTATCTGCTCCTTGCTATACCCTTTGTTGATAGCAGCAATAGGTAGATTAGCTCCGGGACAAGGCAAAGGAGAAACAGTGATGGTCAATGGAAAAGTGGTTGGGTATGCCCTGATCGGTCAGAAGTTTGATCAGGACAAATACTTCTGGAGCCGCCCTTCCGCTGTTGGTTATAATGGTGCAGGCAGCGCAGGCAGCAACAAAGGCCCAACTAATCCGGATTACCTCAAAGATGTGCAATCAAAAATTGAAACTTTCCTTCTGCATAATCCTGGAGTAAAGAAAAGTGAAATACCAGCTGAATTAGTCACCAATTCGGGAAGCGGCTTGGATCCCGACATCTCACCACAAGGTGCTTATATCCAGGTGGCAAGAATTGCCAAAACAAGAAATATTAGCGAAGAAAAAATAAAGGAATTAGTTGCTCTGCATATTCAAAAACCCTTACTGGGATTTATGGGACCCGAAAGAATAAATGTTTTGAAACTAAATGTGGGACTAGATCAAATGCATTAAAAGTGCCTTAATTATTAATGGCTTCATCGTAAGTCTTGGCTTATGCATTATCAAGGCCTTTCTTTTATAAGAAGGGCCATTAATCATTCATGGAAGTGTGGGACTCTACTTGAGAGATGCGTTTTTTAGATGTACCAGGCATACTGACGAGATAAAGGAAACTGATTTTGTATTTTTTGGGGATGTTACTAAAATCAATTGTAAGCCTATTTGTATTTTCCGTCTCCGCTTTACTGGCATGGCCAAGTGGCATCTACATGTCGAAGGCTTGTAAAGAGGAAAAGAGCTTGTTTGATTTCCTTCAACCTCTGGAAAAGCTCATTTTAAAGGGTTGTCATGATAATTCCGTGGCAGAGATAGGATGGAAGCAATACCTTATTACAACAAAAAATGTATCCCTTCTTACTGCCGGATCCTTAAAAACAGAAGACCCTACTTTTGAAATATTTCCCTTTGCCGTTATCATAATACAAAACGCCTTATCATTGTTTGTATCTTTAATATTAGGCCCGATAAATAAACATTTTCTATCTGTTGGGTTGAATCTCAATCTTTAGCGCAGTCCTACTATGGCCGAACAGGAAAAAAACGTGCAGCACTTTTTGGAACTGATCCGTAAGTCAAGGCGTGGCAAGTTCAAGATATACATTGGCATGAGTGCCGGTGTAGGCAAGACCTTCCGGATGCTGCAAGAAGCCCAGACATTATTGCGTAATGGGGTTGATGTGAAGATCGGTTATGTTGAAACACATAACAGAAAAGAGACAGAAGATCTGCTGGAAGGTCTGCCGGTGATACCGCGAAGGACGCTTTTTTACAGAGGAAAGGAGCTGGAGGAAATGGATGTGCAGGCTGTGCTGAACCTTCATCCAGAAGTGGTGATCGTAGATGAACTGGCGCACACGAATATTGAAGGGAGCAAAAATGAAAAGCGATGGCAGGACGTGATGGATATACTGGATGCCGGCGTTAATGTGATCAGCGCGGTCAATATACAGCACATCGAAAGCCTAAACAAAGAGGTCAAAGCGATAACAGGGGTTGATGTGGCAGAGCGTATTCCCGACAGTGTACTAAAACAGGCAGATGAAGTAGTGAACATTGACCTGACTGCAGATGAACTGGTGACGCGCTTGAAAGAAGGGAAAATTTATAGTTCTGATAAAATTGAAATATCACTCAAAAATTTTTTTCAGGCAGAAAGAATATTGCAGCTCCGTGAGCTTGCATTGAAAGAAGTGGCTACCCAGTTGGAAAGAAAGATTGAGACAGAACTCCCCCGTGGTGCACATTTGCAGCCCGAACGCTTTTTAGCATGCATAAGCAGCAACTATGAGGTGGCGACAAAAGTGATAAGAAAAACAGCAAGGCTTGCAACATATTATCATTCCAAATGGTTCGTGCTATATGTTCAAACCGACAGAGAAGCTGGTGATAAGATCGGCCTTGCTGCACAACGGCATCTGATCAATAATTTTAAGTTGGCGACAGAATTGGGTGCAGAAGTAGTTCGCTTGAAAAATAACAATATTGCTAAAGGCATCATGCAGGTAGCAGAACAAAAAACGATTACAACGATTTGTATTGGTAAGCCACATCTTACTCTATTGAATGTGATTTTAAGCACCGCTGTGTTCAACCAGTTATTAACCAAACTGGCTGCATCTGAAATTGATGTAGTCATACTTTCATAACACCATCACCATGAGGCTAAAAACAAAACTCTCCATAAGCCTGGTATTTCTTTTTTTCGTGATACTCTTGTTTGGTGTTCTCGGCATTTTTTATATAAATAAGCTGGGAGATAATGTGGAACAGATACTGAAAAATAATCACGAATCGCTGGTGTACTGCAACAATATGCTGCGAGCGCTGGAGAATATAAAAATTCGAAAAGATGCCGTGCAGGAGTTTTCGGCAAACCTTAAGAAACAGCAAAACAATATCACCGAAATTGGAGAGAAGGAAGCGACAGAGGAGGTGGCAAAAAATTTTAAAGAGCTCCTGGCAGACCCAAACGATTCAAGCAATTATCCGGAGATTCGGTTTGCTATCTACACAGTACAGGAACTAAATGAAATGGCAATTTTCAGAAAAAATTCGATTGCTAAAAAAACTTCAGAAGATGCTAAGCTTGTACTGACCATTATTTTCACGATACTGACTCTTATTGCATTTACATTCATCTATAATCTGCCTGGCATTATTTCCGGACCGATCAGCAGTTTATCCGAAGGCATTACAGAAATTGCAAATAAAAATTACAAAAAGCGAATCTACCTAAAACAAGAAGATGAGTTCGGGGACCTGGCAAATGCGTTTAATGTAATGGCCGGTAAACTGGATGAATATGAAAGCAGCAATCTCGCGAAAATAAAGTTTGAGAAGAGCCGAATTGAAACAATCATTAACCAGATGCGCGATGGTATCATCGGTCTGGATGATAAACGAAACGTACTATTCCTGAATGCAGTTGCGGAAAAATTACTGGGGCTGAAGGAAATTGATATTGTTGGGAAATATGCGCCAGACCTGGCTTTGAAAAATGACCTGATGAGAACCTTATTACAGGACCGCCAGGATAAGGAAGAACTGAAAATATATGCCGACAGTAAAGAAAGCTATTTTAACAGGGACGTGCTAAATGTAAAGAATAGCGATCAGGTGATAGGGAAAGTAATCGTCCTGAGAAACATTACGCCATTCCATGAACTCAATGAGGCCAAAACAAATTTTATTGCAACTGTTTCGCACGAATTAAAGACGCCCATCTCATCTATTAAAATGAGCGCCCAGTTATTGAGCGATGAAAGAATCGGCACATTAAATAACGAGCAAAAGGAGCTTTCCAACAGCATCCATGATGATGCGGAACGCTTGTTAAAAATAACCGGGGAATTGCTAAATATGACACAGGTGGAAACTGGCAACATACAACTCAAAATGCAGGGCACAGCGCCTGAGAGTATCGTAGACCAATCATTGAGCGCAGTACAGTTTCAAGCTCAACAAAAAAATATTGAATTGCAAAAAAATATCCAGCAGGACCTCGCCCATATCAATGCGGATGCCGAAAAAACAACCTGGGTACTTATCAATTTCATTACCAATGCAATCAAATTTTCACCGGAGAAGAGCAAAATAGAAATCAATGTATTTGAAAAGAACGATTCTGTTGATTTTGTCGTGCGCGATTTTGGCAAAGGCATTGATGAAAAATATCAGCCAAAAATCTTTGACCGCTATTTTAAAGTGCCTGGCACACATGAACGAAGCGGCACAGGACTTGGCCTTGCTATTTCAAAAGAATTTATTGAAGCGCAGGGAGGGACTATTTGGGTGCAAAGCAAACTGAATGAAGGAAGCTCTTTCGGTTTTGCGTTTAAGAAGTTGTAGAAACTATTTTTGCAGCATTCTCATCGCCGGCAAAACAAATTCCTCATAGGATTCAAATGATAAATCTATCCGGGTTGGGGATGAAATTGAGGAAGGCCTGAAAATTGGCTTTATACTTTTTCTTATCCAGCTTATAATAAAAAGCACCCTTTTTTGAATTGA
>DATMMJ010000520.1:0-2916 GCA_035569795.1 Puia sp.
CGGCTCAATTGCACCTTCTGCCAGGGCGTAAGGTGCTGGGTGATCTCCCTGCGCTTCTCGATCACCTGATCCTCCAGCTTCCGGATCGAATCGCTCAAATCCACCTTCGTCTTCTCTGCGGTCTGCTTCAATTTCTCTATCTCTTCAAACAACTCTTTGATCGGCTTTTCGAAATCCAGGAACTGGCGGTTTTTTGCTTGAGGCATTGTCTTAACCATAATTACATTCCGCCCAAAATTAAAGGAATTAAAGGAATCAAATTTTTCCGCGAAAGTTTTGTTGGAGAAAATCAAAATTCTCCTATCTTTGCCATCCCGAAAACGAAGGGTACCACGCCTTGCGGCATGGTTTCCCGGGTACGGAGGTTGGATCGGTAGTTCAGTTGGTTAGAATGCCGCCCTGTCACGGCGGAGGTCGCGGGTTCGAGTCCCGTCCGGTCCGCAGGAAATCACATGGAACTCGCTGCAGTAGCGGGTTTTCTATTTTCTGGTCTATTTTGAAGTCTATAAACTTTCATTTCCTGCTCTGACTTTAATTAACTTAAAACAGCTTTAATCCCTGATAGGTTACATAAAATTATTACCTTTTTTTGAGATACCAATTTTGAAATATAGGAGTTTCAAGACCTATTTACAAGCAAAAAAGCGGCATCTCCTAATGCCGCTTTAATAACTTGTGAGATTGAAAGGCTAACCTCTTTTTTCCTGTAACAATTCAATTACATCATTCCATAAAAAGAATACTCTTGAGCGAATTTTCTTTGGCTTCAGCTTACCATGTTTTATCCAGTCATAAATTGTTGGAGGAGTTATATCAAACATCTCGCATATTTCATCCATTTTATATAATGGCTTATAGGTCATGCCCTGAACTTTAAATTTCTCAGGCAATTGCTTCAGGCCAAATTTTTCAAGTTCTTCTTTAATTATAACCCTTATCATATCGAGAAATTGTTCTGGCTCAACAGGAAACAGAACCGGCGAAGTCCTAAAATTATCCATACCACACATTTTCAATTATTCACAACGTTATTTCGATTTTTAAAAAACCACTCTCTATTTGGCCAAGTACTCTGAGTAACGAAAGAAGTTTGCAACAAAAAGTCACTCTTCCTGAAATCAAGGGTTCTTCATTTTCACCCAAAAATATTTCATTAGTTTCAATTTATCCTCTTCAAAATTTGAAGGGGTTAATGATCAATTTCAATACATCAATGTTAATGGCGATTTAATTTAAAATATTGAACAATTAAAGATGAAAGATTTTTAAAGTTGAAGATTGAAGAATGCTTACGCATCCTTTAAATGTCAAGTATCAAAACTTTTCAACTGGATTATAAGTGAGGAAATGGATTGCTTATTTATTAATCAGGACAGCCAACGCATCCCTGTTTGCTATTTCCGACATCGATTTAATTGCACCAGGCCTGTATTTCCCTGTTTTGTCAATTAAAGCGTAACCCGGATAACCGCTGAACGAAAAATAATTAGAAATGTCTGCATCCAGGTTTTCTTCAATAAGAAAATGTATGCCTGGTTGTTTTAGTTCTATCACTTTCGATTTCCATTTGCTTTCAGTAGATCCATATATCGTGCACAAATAAACAAAAACGACGGGAAGATCTCCTGACTCAACTTGTAACTTTTTGCTATGAGGCATTTCAGCGAGGCAGGGGGCGCACCAGGTGGCCCACCTATCAATAATAATGGCTTTACGCGGAAAACTTTGCTTCAGCTTTGCAAGAAAATCAAGAGCTTTTACACCTGATGTCTTGAAGAGGCTAGCGCCAAATGAAGTCTCGATAAGCGGTTTTCCAAAACTGGTATGCTGTACATCATGAAATGGCATGGCTAGGGTCCTATTAATTTCATCGATCTTGGCCACAGTACGTTTGTATTCCTTCTTTGCCACGTCCATACACCAGCTAGTATGCATGCTTTGAATAATGTTTTCCAGCGCCACCCTTTGCTCATTTATATCCCTGCTCGTATTCAGCCGAAGCTTCAGAAAGTCAGCTTTGGCCGGAGAGAACATGCTGTCTATTCTTTGAATGTTTTTATCAAGCGAACGTATCAATTCTAAATTTTGTATCCGAGGTTGAAGCTGTTGCGTCCATTTTTTTATGTTTTCACTTGTGTAAGGATATGCAGTCTGCATTTTCTCACTGTCTCTCAGTGAATCTAACAGCGCTTTCTCAGAAGGATCGAGGCCTGGCAATCCCTCCACATCCCTCCAGGATACGGAAACCCTGCCGATAGGTAACGCGCTGATGTAAATAACAAGAAAGTTATAGAATTGAGCGCTATTGTTTGATACCAGGTAACTCTTGTGCTGTTTCATTTTTTGCCAGAGAGAGTCATCAATAGTATTCCCAAAGTAATGCGTAATGATCTGTGCGTAGTAGTCTGACATCCTTTCGTTTTCCAATATCCAGCTATATGGCGAAGGGTTTGAGGCAATATAACTGTCCTCAATTTTTTTGACTGAATCACAGAGTTTATTGTAGGTGGGGAGTATGATAGCGTCAGCCGGATGGGAAGAAATAAGTAATTTAGATATGTGATCGGATAGCTCCTGCTGCTCTGGTTTTCTATATAAAATATAATTATTGAGGTAAACGTTCAGGGGACCGTCTGTACCCAAATAGTGTACGCCAACGCCATTGAAACTGACATTTTTCGACCCCATTATCTTTTTCATATCAAGTTCCAGAAACAAATCTTTATTGGCATAAAGGCAGGCGTAGAATAGGTCTCCGACTCCAAACCATATTTGCTGGTACGGTAATGCGTAATCGAGCCCTAGGCGGAAACTGCCATCCGGTTGTGCGTATGTCGTTTTTGTTGTCTGAGATTCTGAAAAAGGAGTTACAAGTGTGTACGTGATGATCAGGTTTTTCAGTTTCGCAGGCGACAG
>DATMMJ010000521.1:0-4091 GCA_035569795.1 Puia sp.
TTTGATCGTATCAAAATAATGGGGGTGCACAATCCTATACCTATTAACCCCGATTTTTGTCAAAGCAAAAGCAAGACTTTTTGAAAGAAGGGAAACCCGTTTAGAAATATCTTTCAATCCTTCAGGCCCGTGATACACAGCATACATGGCTGCCATATTTGCGAGCAATGCCTGTGCGGTGCAGATATTGGAAGTCGCTTTTTCGCGCTTTATATGTTGCTCCCGGGTTTGTAAAGCCATGCGTAAGGCGCGGTCATTCTGTGCGTCAATACTTACGCCAATGATCCTTCCGGGAATTGCTCTTTTAAATTCCTCTTTGGCTGAAAAGAAAGCGGCGTGAGGTCCGCCAAAACCCACTGGTACACCAAAGCGTTGTGCTGAGCCGATTGCCACATCTGCTCCAAGCTCTCCGGGGGGCGTTAAAAGCGTCAATGCCAGTAAATCCGTTGCCATCACAACAAAGCCATTTACGTCATGCAGTCTATGGATAAAATCTCCGTAATCTTCAATCGAGCCGTCAGAGTTCGGATATTGCACGATGGCACCAAAATATTCCTCGTCAGGCGACGCATTTTTATAATCCCCAAAGATCAGCTGTATGCCAATTGGCATTGCACGTGTGACGAGGATATCTTTCGTTTGTACGTGTACGTTGGTATCCACAAAAAATTTCGGCTTTTTTATTTCCCCTGATTTATTGGTATCATGGAAGAACATAGCCATTGCTTCAGCGGCGGCAGTCCCTTCATCCAATAGCGATGCATTGGTAAGGGGTAGGCCAGTCAGGTCGCTTACCATGGTTTGGAAGTTTAACAGGCTTTCAAGCCTGCCTTGAGAGATCTCCGCCTGATAAGGAGTATACTGGGTATACCATCCTGGGTTTTCAAACACATTTCGAAGGACTACGCTGGGTGTGATGGTGTTATAATATCCCTGGCCTATATAGGTTTTGAATACTTTGTTTTTATTGGCAACTTGTCTAAGTTCTTTTAAATATTCGTATTCGCTCACGGGGCCTGGAATATCGAGCTGGGACGTGCTGCGTATCGAAGATGGGATGGTTTTGTCAATTAGCTCATCCAGAGTACCAACTCCAATGATTTTAAGCATTTTCGCTGCTTCGTGTTTATTCGGCCCGATATGCCTAGAGGAAAATTCATTCTGCTGCTTTTCAAATAAATTCATAAATGTACTCTTCTGTTAGTAGTTAAAAAGATGTGCAAAGTTACGCGGATGTAAGCATAAAAATAAACGCATATTCAGAATAGGGTATAAGCTGTGGAAATTACTTTTAGGCGACGACCTAAAGCGAAACACAAAATATATCAAGGGAAAAATAGGAAAGCCAAAAGTTGATAAAATATCTATATTTATACAGGCGAAACAATTTGGGTAATGAGGAAATCATATTTTTTGCTTTTTCTGCCACCGATCCTGGGCCTCATGTATCGGGTTGAGATACAATGGTGCTATAATCAATTCAACCAACGTTCCTATTAACTCGACCTATTTCAATGTAACTAAAATTGACGACGGATTTTCCTCCTTCGCTGTTGGTGAACCCTACAATCCAATTTTACTCTATGGAACATAATTTTAGGTATTATTGTTCGCTTTATGAATAACAACAAAACGCATGGATGAGGACTTGGGAAGTTCTCATCTCTTTAAGTAAGTAATTATGATAATAGATTTCCGTTCTGACACTGTTACAAAGCCAACCCCCGCCATGATGCATGCCATGATGCATGCTTCAGTTGGAGATGATGTTTTCGGCGAAGACCCAAGCATCAATCAACTGGAAGAAATGGCGGCAAGACTTTTCAATATGGAAGCTGCACTTTTCTGCCCGACCGGCACTATGAGCAACCAGATTGCGATCCGCTGTCACACGCACCCGGGCGATGAAGTGATTTGTTCCAATAATGCGCACGTTTACATCTATGAAGGCGGCGGCATTGCTGCAAATTCCGGGTCACAAGTCAGAGCAATTCCAGGAAATTATGGCAGGATTACCGGACAGCAGGTTCTCGCTGCTATTAATCCTGATGATGTGCATAAGGCAAGAACCCGATTGGTATGTCTTGAAAATACAGCGAACCGTGGTGGTGGCAGTTGTTATGACCTGGAAGAAATTAGGAAGATAAGGCAAATATGCAACGAGAATAGCCTGCAAATGCATCTGGATGGGGCGAGACTATTCAATGCATTGGTTGCAAAAAAAGAAACCGCAAGCCAATACGGGGAAATATTTGACAGCATTTCGGTGTGTCTGAGTAAAGGATTGGGTTGCCCGATTGGTAGTGTATTGTTGGGTAGCAAAAGATTTATGACTAAAGCCAGAAGAGTGCGCAAAGTTTTTGGTGGCAGTATGCGGCAGGCTGGCTTTATGGCGGCGGCCGGCATTTATGCTTTGCAAAATAATATTGAACGATTGTCGCAAGACCATCTTCATGCAAAACTTATTTCTGAAGCATTGATGAAAAAGGATTTTGTGAAAGACATTATGCCGGTGGAGACTAATATAGTTATTGCGACTATGAAGGAAAAATATCCGGCAAAGCAAATCGCTGAAATACTTTACCAGAAAGGAGTTCATGTGATTGCCATTGCTCCCCATGAGTTGCGGTTTGTAACCCATTTGGATATATCGGAGTCAATGGTTGAAAAAGCAATCCAGATAATAGAAGCATTGTAATTTTTTTGCTGCAGTTTGGTGATTTTGACCCCCCGGATTGGCCGGGGCCCGATTAGAATATTCCGGTATTGTAAAATTTTGAAAAGCAACACATTAATGTATGTTCCCAAAAATATCTCCGCAGAACACAAAAGCCTGGCAACTATTAAAACAACATTATGAAACTGAAATGAAAAGCACTTTGATGCAGGATTTATTTCAGCATGATGCCGACAGGTTCAAAAAATTTTCGTTGACTGTTGACGAAATGGTCTTTGATTTCTCTAAAAACATCATCACCGAAAAAACTATTCAATTGTTGCTGCAGCTTGCACTGGAAAGCAAGCTGATAGAGGCAATGGGGGCAATGTTCGCTGGAGAGAAAATCAATCAAACGGAAAACCGCTCTGTACTTCATACCGCGCTTCGCAATTTCTCTGGTAAACCGGTTTATTCTGATGGAAAAGATGTGATGCCAGATGTATTTCGAGTCTTAGAACACATGAAGAATTTTTGTGAAAAAATTCACAGTGGCGAATGGAAAGGATTCACCGGGAAAAAAATAAAATACATTATTAACATTGGGATTGGCGGCAGTGACCTTGGTCCAGTGATGGTCACAGAGGCATTGAAACCATACTGGATAAAAGACATACAAGCTTATTTTGTATCCAATGTGGATGGGACGCATATTGCTGAGACGCTAAAAAAAATCACACCGGATGAATCTTTGTTTCTGATCGCTTCTAAAACCTTCACTACGCAGGAAACAATGACCAATGCAAACACCGCGCGTGAGTGGTTCTTGCAATCGGCACTCGACCAGTCACATATTGCAAAACATTTTGTGGCATTGTCTACGAATCAAAAAGACGTCGTGAAATTTGGTATTGATCAAGAGAACATGTTCGAATTTTGGGATTGGGTCGGTGGGAGATATTCCCTGTGGAGTGCAATTGGTTTATCCATAGCATTGACAATTGGCTATGATCAATTTGAGCAGTTATTAAAGGGGGCGCATGCAACGGATAACTATTTCCGGGAAACATCCCTGGATAAAAATATTTCAGTGATCATGGCACTGGTTGGTTTGTGGTATACAGATTTTTTTGGCGCGCAAACTGAAGCCATACTCCCTTATGATCAATACATGCACCGTTTCGCGGCTTATTTTCAACAGGGCAATATGGAAAGCAACGGCAAAAGTACCGACAGGAATGGACGTCTTGTGAATTATGCAACTGGCCCCGTTGTGTGGGGCGAGCCTGGAACCAACGGCCAGCATGCATTCTATCAGCTCATTCACCAGGGAACAGTCATTATTCCATGCGATTTTATTGCTCCTGCCATCAGCCACAATCCTTTGGGAGACCATCATGTTAAATTGCTTTCTAACTTTTTTGCGCAAACAGAA
>DATMMJ010000522.1:0-7999 GCA_035569795.1 Puia sp.
TTGCCATTGCCATTCTAGGTTGGCCGGTGAATGTGCTTCCTGCGGCAATTGCGAGGCGCGTTATCGAAGGCAGTCGCACGACTTGCAAAGAAGCCGGCATTCCTTTAGCCGGCGGCCATAGCATTGATTCGGTGGAGCCCATCTTTGGCCTTGCTGTGAATGGTTCGGTTGATATTATTCATATTAAGAAGAACAATACTGCTCAGGAGGGAGATATATTATTCCTCACAAAAAAATTAGGCGTGGGCATTTTAACGACCGCGGAAAAAAAGGGCTTATTGGCACCGGCACATCTGCAATTAGCGTCAGAGCAAATGATGCAACTTAACAAAGTAGGAGAGGCATTGGGCAAGTTCAAATGCGTACATGCCATGACTGATGTTACCGGTTTTGGCCTGCTGGGCCATCTGGTAGAAATGGCCGAAGGCAGTGGATTAAGCGCCTTGGTAAATTTCAGGAATATCCCGTTGATAACAAGTGAACTAAAAAATTATATCGATTCCAAATGCATGCCTGGTGGCACTGACAGGAACTGGGAAAGTTATGGGGATAAAATTGCATTTGATAAAGCTGTTGATGAGCCCTATGCAACAGTGATACTTGCTGACCCGCAAACAAGTGGCGGGTTGCTGGTAGCTGTAGCACCTGAATCAGCAAACGAAATCAAGGAATTGCTCATTTCACACCAGGTGATTGCTGAGCCTATTGGCGTTCTTGTTCCACAAAAGAAAAAGATAATTTTTGTGCGAAATGCAATCTAGCAAGCAGAGTTCAATTCTATGATTCACTGTTTGCATAAACAGATTTAGTATCTGTCCTTCGCTTTTGCAAGAAACCTCATGATTGAAATCTCATTTTCGTTTTTTTATAAAGATCGCTCCCAAGTTGTTATGATTTTTTAAAACTTACTATTCCACGAATAAAAGTATATGGGAAGTCAGCTTTAGTGGAGGTATTTGGTAAGCAAATCCCAATAGTGCTTCTTCCAGCCGCTGGCAAGCTGATCGCGCAATTTTTCCGGAAAGCCCGTGTGGTCAAATATTAAATGTGTTCCTGACCCCTGGGGCTTGAGTTCAAACTTCACTATCGAATACACGCCCTCAGGCCAATCTACCACACGCCAGGCCTGAACGATTCGTTGATTTGGCAACAGCTCTATGTTTCGGCCGATAATGTGCCCTTCGAACAGGGAAAAAGCACCGCCGACTGTCCGGTCTATTTTGGCTGAATTTGCTGAAAATTCACCTGAAAGTACAGTGAACTCACAGAATTGCTTTGTGTCGAGTAGCGCTTCATAAAGCCGTTGTGGGGTTGCATTGAAATCAACTTCTTGGTGGATAGAGATTGACTTCATTGAATCGCGAGCATTCGGTTGTTGGTTCATGGAACCCTGTTTATCCTGAGCAATAACAGATAACTGTAGGAACGAAATCGCAACGATAAGGGAAATTGCCTTTGAGATATTTATCTGATTCATTTTTTAAGATTTTTACTTTTGTTATTAATTATTTGTTTTGGTTTTTTAATTTCCTCCAATAGGCATCATTGGGTGAACTTCAATTTTTGTAGGAATGTCTTTGAAAATAGGATTGCCTTTTGCAATCTCAACTGCTTCATCGATATCGTTGGCAGCAATAAGGAAATAACCCGCAATCACTTCTTTGCTTTCGTTGAAAGGCCCGTCTTTCATTGCTCCGTTGCTTTCTGTAACTATCCTGCTGCCTTTGTCAACCGGGCTTGCACTTTTTAGTTTTCCTTCTTTCATGAGCTTACCGATATATGCCATTCCACTCTCCATGTGTTTTTGAAGTTGTTCTGGCGAAAGGTCAGTCCAAACACTGCCTTCCGTCTTGAGGATCAATAAGAAATCTTTCATTTTCTTGTTTTTAAATGTTATTAAAATTCAGTTACGGGTTAATGACAAATGAGATTGGATAAAAGGACATTGGGGTTATAATTTTTTTTCAAGGCAGAATGCCAACTTTTCCCGTAGCAACGTTTTCTCCGTCTTCAGGGGTGCTAAGTCAATCGCTGTTTCAAGTATCGAAATTGCTTTTGGAAATTGATTTAGTTCCATATAAAACTCGGCTTGTACCGAATAGAACAGATAATAGGATTTAAGAAATGCAATGTTTTCAATTTGCTCCAATTCTATAATTGCCTTTTCAACTCCTACTACCCTTGAAAGAGCTATGGTGCGATTGAGTAGTACAATTGGTGAGTTTTCTATTTGTGTCAATTTATCATAGAGAGCGAGAATACTCTTCCAATCGGTAGAGCCATAATCGGCAGCCGAACAATGATAGGCAGAGATGGTGGCAAGAACATGGTAGATAGAAATTGGGCTAGCGGATGTGGACTTCTCCAAATTAGAAAACCCCTTTTCTATTAAAGAATAATTCCACTGCGAACGGTTTTGTTTTTCTAAAGTGATGATATTCCCCAAGATATCTTGCCTTGCTTTAAACCGGGAAGCGTTCAATTGCATCAATGCAAGCAATGCATAAACATCTGATTGGCTCCGGATGGCTGTATTACTAGAAATAATTTCCGTTAATCTTATTGCTTCTTCGCAAATCTCATAGCGGATTAAATCGGTTCCTGTTGAGGCGCTGTATCCTTCGTTGAACAAAAGATAAATTGCTTCGAGAACTGTTTGCAATCTTTTTTCTAAATCTTTCCCATGCGGGACTTCAAAAGGGATTTTTTCTTCCCTGATTTTTAGTCTTGCTCTTACTAATCGCTTATTTATATTTTCTGCATTTGTGAGGAATGCTTTTGCTATTTCGGGGATACTGAAACCGCAAAGTGTTTTTAATGCAAGTGCAATTTGTGAATCTGGTGATATAGCATGGTGGCAACAGGTAAAGATCATCCGCAACTGATCGTCCTGGATTTCTGATTCTGAGAAATGATCGCAGGATGCGGGCGCTGCTGTCCATTCAGAGTGAAGAAAATGAGAAGCTTCTTTTGAGTATTGCCGCTTGTATTTTTCACGGTTTACAATATTGAGAGCTTTATTTTTTGCAACCCGGAACAACCAGGCAGAAGGATTGTCCGGCACGCCTTTAAATTGCCATTGACTAATGGCTTCAATCAAAGAGTCCTGCACTACATCTTCGGCAAGGTCCAGGTTTTGAGAACCAAAAATTTTTGTTAATACAGAAACCATCTTTCCCGATTCGTGTCGAAAAAAATGTTCAACGAGTTGGTTTATTTCAATATTATCTTTCAATTTTTAGAAATTCAAATACTTGATAATTTAAATAAAATTTTGAAAGCATTCCGGTGCATTCACCGCGATATTTTAACTCATCAGTGATAGCGCATTCCTAATTTGCCCGGAAGGCATCAGTTGGATCAGCTATGCCCGATCTCCCTTATGTAATCTCCCTATTGACCTAAAAAACGCAAAAATGCCAAGTATAAAAATCAGGCTCCAAAAGATAAAATGAATGTCAAGACCAGTTTTAAAAATCGTCAGCTTGTGAAATCCACCTGTAAGGTCAGACCACCAAATGGAATAATCAAAAATATCAAGGATTGAATGCCCAACAATCCCGGGAATGAGCGAACCTGTTTTGTATGCAAGGATTCCCAACAGCACACTGGCAAAAAAGATATGCGGGAGTATCGGAGATGCCCAGCTATGGCTTAAATGTATAAGCATGAAAATAATTGATGTAATGATTATGGCTCGAGATGGTCCATATTCATTTTCTAGTGGCACCTGCATATAACCCCGAAACCCCGTTTCTTCGCAAATGCCGGCAACGATAGATCCCATAATGAGGACTGCCCAGGCAACCCACAGCGGCATGCTGTCTAACACCTTGTAGTCCGCGGTAAACTTTTCTGACGGGAAGTCAATTATCCGGAAAGTAATTACAAAAGAGGCCTGCAAAATGATCACAAAAAGGATGGCTGCTGCTATGCCCCATTTCCAAACCGAAGGTGATAGGTTGATTGAACGAAAGTTGTTTTTCCTTGCTTCCCCATTTTTTTTTGAGCCCCAGCTTCCGCTAAAAAATTTCAAGTAGGCCCACAGAGCTATGATCATAGGGAGAATCGACCACGGTGCCGCAATCCCTGAAAGCATAATGCTCCATATTGCGATACCTGCCGAGCTAACAGCAAAGCCTGTTAATACTGCACGAAGAATTAACGGCAACTTGCTCCAAGCCATTGCGATTTGATTTGAAATGGAATTTCGTTTCATCATAAAAAATTTAGGAAACAAAGATGCTATCAAGGGCGGCCATTGTCGTCCGAATACGCAAAGTCGAACTGATTTAATTGGTTCTGTTTATGCATTCGTAAAGTCAAACGGTTTTTAGCCGGATTGTGAGTATTGATCATTTTTGTGATTTTAAGAATACCCAAGCCAGATAAAATGGATAATGATTCGAGTAGCTGAGGCTCTGAATCATATTTTTGTTGATTACTCTGAAATAGATGACTTTTAATAAACTAAACTGGCATGGAAGGACTAATGATGCATTGCCCGCTGACAATACCTATGATTTTAGATCATGGGTATCGGGTTTACCCTAAAAAAGAAATCATCAGTATTTTACCTGATAAGACGAGGCATCAATATACCTACAAGGATTTGTACAAACGCAGTAAAAAACTGATGCATGCATTGGTGCATAAGCTGCATGTCAAAAAAGGCGATATCATTGGCACTTTTGCATGGAACCACTATCAGCACCTGGAATTATATTATGGCATACCCGGCAGTGGGGCAGTATGCCACACCATCAATATCCGGCTTTCTGCATCCCAAACTGAATTTATTGTTAACAATGCGGAAGACCGTTTTATTTTTATTGATGCATCACTTACCCCTTTAGTTGAATCAATAGCAGCATTGCTACCAACAGTGGAGGCATATATTTTGCTGAATGCGCCACCGGGATTTACAACAACGCTTCAGCCTTTTATTTCCTATGAAGACCTGATCGGTGATGGAGATGATGATGCAGATTGGGTTTTTGTGGAAGAGTCGGAGGCTTGTGCTTTGTGCTATACTAGCGGCACTACAGGCTTGCCAAAAGGAGTTCTGTATTCGCACCGTTCAACTTTTTTACATGCATTGGTGATATCACTTCCTAACAACGGCAATATATCATTTGAAGACAGGATATTGGTTGGCGTCCCGCAGTTTCATGTAATGGCGTGGGGAACACCATTTGCAGGCGTGTTAGCAGGCGCAACGATGGTGCTTCCGTCTTCGCACCTTCAACCAGAACCCATTATTGACATAATAAAAAATGAACGGGTTAATAAGGCAAGCGGAGTGCCCACCATTTGGCTCGGCATTTATGCTGCACTCAAAAAAAATGCTCCCGGCCCTACATTCCCTTTAAAAGAGTTTTTAGTAGGAGGGGCATCTGCTCCACCCAGCATGATTGAGAATTTTCAGAAAGACTTTGGTATAAAAGCGGTGCACGCATGGGGAATGACGGAGACATCCCCGGTTGGAACTCTAAGCAAATTGCAGCAACAGCATGAACCTCTTTCAGATACAGACAAAATAAAACTGAGAGCCATGCAGGGTCAGGAGCTTCCATGTATTGAGATCCGGGCTGTAAAAGAAGATGGAACAATTGCTCCGCGCGACGGAGTAACAACTGGAGAGATCCAGATACGTGGCGTCTGGGTCATCCGCTCATATTTTAAATCTGCGAGCCGGGAAAATTTCAGTGATGATGGGTGGTTTAAAACCGGTGATGTGGGGATTATAAACGCAGATGGGTACATGCAGATTACAGACAGAGCAAAAGACCTGATAAAAAGTGGTGGTGAATGGATTTCCAGTGTAGCATTGGAGGTGGCAATCATGGCCCATCCCAAAGTAAAAGAAGCTTCTGTGATTGCGATCCCGGATGAGTTGTGGACGGAGCGCCCACTTGCCGTAATTGTTTTGAAAAATGCTACTGATCTGGTAACACCGGGTGAGCTGAGTGCCTTCCTATCACCCTGGTTTGCTAAATACCAAATACCTGAAAAAATAATTTTCATCGGTGAAATACCAAAAACAAGCGTCGGCAAATTCAACAAAAAAGAAATGCGGCGATTATATGCAGAAGGTAAATTGTGAGATGGTTTTTATAGCCTTGTATATGTCAATTACTCTGGGAACAACGCGGTTTAAATTGCTCCTCACACGAAGCAAAAACGTCAGGATAAATTTTTCCAGATTTAGTAGCAAGCAGTATTTGACTGGGTGAGTAGATTACTCCCAAATTTCATTTCGGTAAGGGATAGATGCCTGTGCCCCTAGTCTTGTTACTGATATAGAAGCTGCTTTGACTGCGAATCCTATTGCTTGTTGCCAATCCATATTTTCGCTAAGAGCAACGGCTAGTGCGCCGTTGAAAGTATCACCCGCTGCAGTGGAATCTACAGCCTGCACTTCGGGGGCATCCTGTTTTATTTTTATCAAATCATTTTGAAAATATGCTCCTTGTCTGCCGAGGGTAATGATCACATTCAGGACCCCTTTATTTAATAAAACGCGTGCCGCCTGAGAGGCAGTTTTTTCATCAAATACTTTTATACCGGTAAGCAAACTGGCCTCGGTTTCATTGGGAGTGATTAAAAATAATCCCTTTAGCAACATGTCATCCAACGACTGGGCCGGAGCCGGGTTAAGCATCATTTTTTGATTATTTGCTTTTGCATTTTGTGCGAGGACGACAACTGTCGACATGGGGATTTCAAGCTGCGTCAAAATTATTTCTGCTTCATGCATTTCATTAACCGTGTTAATATCAGATGGCAGCAAATTGCCATTTGCCCCGGGAGCAACCACAATGATATTCTCACCGGCATCATCAACGATAATCAATGCAGTGCCTGAAGGCGTTCCCTCATCAATAAATATATAATCTGTGTTGATGCCTTCTTTTTTTAATCCTTCGAGAGTTAGTTTCCCAAAAATGTCATTTCCCAGTTTTGCAACTAGTCCCACATGCCCTCCAAGCCTTGCTGCGGCGACCGCCTGGTTTGCGCCTTTGCCACCGCGGTTCATAAAAAAATTCCCGCCTAAAATCGTTTCTCCCGGCAATGGAAGTTTTTTTGTTTTTACCACCATATCCGTATTGGCGCTTCCTGCAACGATGATTTTTTTCATTGCCTGTTATCTTGTAGTAGAAGTGTTTATATATTTCAAAAGTAATTTATCTTTCAATGCCGGCTACATTCATTAAAATAATTCGTTGGCCAATTCCCATTTTTTCAGGATGGCAAAATAACGTTTTGCAACTGCAATTGCTTGAAATGGTTCTAGCGGATATTTCAATCTAACCCGGCCAAGGAGTATAAAAATTTTTTCGATGGGCTTTCCGTAAACTATTATCCTGAAATAAAATGCAAAAAGTGTACTATGCGTTTGGTATACCATTTAATTGCATGGCTCGCCAATAATTAATTGTCACCCGGGAAAATCAGTTACCGCCAGTGGAAGGCAGTTCGCTGATCACCAAGACTAGTGGCGTTGCAACTTTATGTTCGGATTGCACTATTTACTTTACACATGAGATGAAAGGGATCATTCAAATCACGACACAAAATATTGTTCATCATGGAAAGAAGATTCCAAAGACAGGCTCCCATATATTTGGATATGCAATTGGATCAAAAATGTGTGAACCGGCGCGCAATATTATTGATTACTTCACTTTATTTCTAATAGGAACTACTTGAATCCACAAATAGCAAACATGAGTCAACAATTAATCTTACTGTCTGAGGTCAGTTTCATTCCGATCGCAAATTGGTGACCGGATTGGTCATCGCCGCCCTGATCGATTGAAAGCTGACCGTGATCAGCGCGATGAGGATGGCGCCCGCTCCCGCCAGCGGAAACACCCACCAGGCGATCGGAGTGCGAAACGCGAAGTCGCGCAGCCAGCGGTCCGTCAGCCACCACGCGACCGGTGATGCAACGAGCAGCGAAAGTAACACAAGTCCCACAAAACCTTTATTCAGT
>DATMMJ010000523.1:0-2585 GCA_035569795.1 Puia sp.
AACAGAAGCTTCATAGGCCCCTTTTTCTGCATTAAAATGCATTCTGGTTGAATCGTCCAGCTTGTAATCAGTAAACTTGCCGATAATGTAAAGGTCTTTATCCGGGAACGGGATATTGTCTGAAGGCACAAAACTAAAATGGACAGTTGCATAATCTGTTTGCCAGTACGGGTTGATACTTTCTGTAGTCTGGATATAAAACCACCCATTAAAATCTTTATAATTGTAATAAGGAAGTTTGCTTCTATCCTTATCAGGCTTGGTATATATGTCAGTGGATGTCTTTGAATAGACTCCCCGCTGTATGCGGTCACTTTGGTAGCGCAATGTCTGCAGATCAAGCCAGCGCCACTCCTGGCCGCCCGGGAAAATAAAATCATCATCTCGGTTATACTGCAGGTTATTGCCTGAATAAAATGTTGGCTGGATATTTTCAATAGCAATCTCCCAACGATAGTTTTGTAGTACGCAAACTTTTATCTGCTGTAAAGGGTTCGCTACATTCAGTGTTCGCATATTCACATTGAGCTGCAATTTTTGGTGAGAACGCGAAAACTGGGGGTCGAATGGCTGAAGTATTTGCGCAGCAATATTTACACTGTTATCAAGAACCAAAAACCTTCGGGTGAAAGCCAGCTGAGAAGTATCTCCATTCAAAAAAACTTTCAGAATATAATTGCCCGAGCGGGTTGGGATGCAATTTGGATCTGGCAATAATGCCTGGTAGTGTGTATACGTCGTGAGCGCAAGAGATGAAAGCCGGTATTCGCTTATGCGCATTTGAGTGAACCCGCGGATGAAGTCAAATTCACTGATGATTGCCGGCGTCCAGTCTGCATTGCAGAGTTCGTAGGTATAAGAATAATTTTTCACATCTGCATCCAAATCATCAAAATGCAGCTCCAGCTGGCTTTTGCTGTTTAGGGTAATAACGGGATAGGCTAATTGATTTCCATAATTAAAAAGCTGTGGCGTTTTTATATTTTGATAATAAACAGAATCGGACCTTTGCGCGGAGCAAAAATAATTTCCTAAACAAATAGGAAGCAGCAAAAAATATTTTCGAACAGAAATTCTCATGGATAGAATTTTTTTTGTCACAGATTTGTTGGCTATTAAAATACGCATTTTCTCTTGTGTGCAATGCTGTGCCATCTGAAGCAGCAATAAAACCGCACAATGTTAGCATAAAAATGCAAAAAAAACTTTTATTCCTATTGGGAGTCAGCCTATTTTTGAATGATAAAACTCCGTCGTTGAACATTTCTGTCTTTATAGCAAAACGCATAGCCTTCAACCGGCAAGAATCATTTTCAAGATTTATTATCCGTCTGGCAATAGCCGCAACCCTTATTAGTGTGACGGCAATGATAGTGACAGTTGCTTTCGCCAACGGTTTTCAATTTGCAATTAGTCAGAAAATCTTCAGTTTTTGGGGTAATATACGCGTGCAGCATTATGAACCAAACAAGGCATCTATTGCTGAAGAGACTCCGATTGAAAAAAATGACACCGTGCTTCAGGTACTGCAGGCCAACAAGGAGATAAAAACCATTCAAGCATTTGCCACTAAAAGCGCCATCATTAAAGGAAGCGAAAGCATTGAAGGAGTGCTATTAAAAGGAGTTGAAAAAAACTATGATTTCAATAATCTCAAAGGCTTCCTGCAAAAAGGAAAGTGGCTGCATTTCCCTGATAGCGGGTACAGCAATGAGATTAATCTTTCAAATTACACTGCCAACCAACTCAAATTAAGAGCAGGTGATAAAGTGCTTATTTATTTTATTCAGCCGGACGGTTCGCATCGTGTAAGGCCGATGCTCGTAGCTGGGTTGTTCAAAACGGGGATTGAAGATTATGACAAGCTTTATGCCATTGCAGATATCAGATTGATACAGCGCCTGAACAACTGGAAGGAAAATGAGATTGGAGGCTATGAAATTTTTATAAAGAATTATCATACCCTTGACAGCGTCAGCAACGAAGTGTCTTCCAGGCTTCCGTTGCAATGGGCCAGCCGTACTATCAGGGATGTATATCCAAATATTTTTGACTGGCTGGATCTGCAGGACACAACAATTGGAATCGCTCTTTCGATTATTATTATTGTCGCGACGCTGAACTTAGTAACATGCCTCATCATCCTTGTGCTGGACAGGACGCGCATGATTGGCATCTTAAAAGCAGTAGGGTCTCCCAACAACCTGATTCAAAGGATTTTTTTGTACCATGGCACTATCATTGCCATTACGGGCATTTTGCTTGGGAATGTACTTGCGCTGCTGTTATGCTGGCTGCAGCAGCGATATGGACTCATCACGTTGCCTGAAGATGCATATTTTATTTCTACAGCCGTTGTAAAGATAAGCTGGTGGCAGATTTTGCTGATTGATGCAGGTACACTGTTAATATGTTTTTTGGTATTAATGATACCAACATTAATTATCCGCAAAATCCAGCCAGCAAGAGCTGTACAGTTCAGGTGAGCGAGCATGGACGCCAGTCAATCTAGCCCATAACCTAAAGGAGTTTCCGAAACCTTATTAGTTTTGATACCGCGGTACTGTTCAATCTGTAACTTTTTT
>DATMMJ010000524.1:0-13556 GCA_035569795.1 Puia sp.
CGCGCCGCCATCTCTGTTAGCGTGCGTGCCTCATAAATATCATGCGTCAGCGGTTTCTGCACATATACATGCTTTCCCAGCTGCATTGCTGCAACGGCCGCCACTGCATGCACATTGTCCGGGACAGAAACAGAAACAGCATCTATATGTTTGTGCTCTTTGTGGAGCATCTCGCGGAAATCCTTATAATATTTTGCATTGGGAAAACGTTTCACAGAGTTGGCAGCTTGCCTGTCGTCCACATCGCAGAGATAGGCGATCTGCGCTTTGCCGCTGTCACTAAAATTTTTCAGATCGCTCTCTCCTTTGCCACCGGCGCCAATACCGGCAATAATGAGTTTATCACTGGGAGCAACAAACCCTCTGCCAAGAACATGCCTTGGCACAATAAAAAAACCTGCTGCCGCAATCGAGGAGTTGCGAAGAAATTTTCTGCGCGATGTATTCACCCCATTTTTATCTTTCATATTGCAATTATTTGAATGATGATTGAAAAAATTTGAACCAGTAATTTATAGAAAAGATAAATGACCTCGAAAAGTAATTTGTTTTGAACGGTGGTAAGCAGGAAGACCCCAAAGCGCTGCAATCGGGCAACACAAGAGAGATGAAACTGTATATTTTAACCCATATATTTATAATCTTTTAAAAACCATGTAACGATTTTACCTTTCGTAAGTAATCAATACATAAAACTTAATCCTTGCGGCCGGTGGCAGAACTAACTGACGAAAATATAATGATCAAGGTAAAAGATGGGCAGCTCGCTGATCTTGCAGTTCTTTTTGACCGCTATAATGTGAAATTGTACCATTTCTTTCTGAAACTGACTTTGGATAAAGCCATAAGCGAAGACCTGACTCAAAATGTCTTTTGCCGGATCATTAAGTATCGCCATACTTATAATATCAGTGATGGAACCTTTAAATCATGGGTTTACAGGATGGCCCGCAATCTTCATTTTGATCACTGCAAACAACAAAAGAAAATCGAAGATCAGTTCAAAAAGCTGGAGAACTATCACGATAATATTCCCAACATGGATCAGCCACGGGCGGAAGGAGAATTTAAAAAACTGGACTGGGCACTCCTGCAATTACAACCAGACCAGAGAGAACTGATCATGCTAAGTAGGTTCAGTGGATTGAGATACGAGGAAATTTCAAGGATACATGGCAAATCGGTACTTGCCATAAGGGTGCAGGTGCACCGAGCCATAAACCATCTCAGAAAAATTTATTTTAAACAACAAGAAGAACGGCTATGAACTGCGAAGAAATACAAAACTTATTACCCGATTTTGATGATGATATACTGAACCCAATTACAAGGTATGCAATTCAAAATCACCTGAAAACTTGTGGTCCATGTAATGAAGAGTTGAATCAGATACGACTGCTGTTCCAAACTATTTCTGACAGCTGCATCGAACAACCGGGCCCCTCACTAAGAGAGCATTTCAATAAGATGCTTGACGAAGAAATCCAAATGCTGGGAAATAAAAACCTGGAGAGAAGAAGTTTAAAAACACGAGTACTTTCGTTGCGATGGGTGACATACGCATGGGGGCTCGTGGCCGCAATGGTCATTTTTTTTGCTGGACTATTTTTAGGTAGTAACTCTAACCCCAACAGAGAAGTAGGCTCATCCAAACAAATCAGCGAGCTGAAAAATGAAGTGAAGGATGTGAAAGAAATGTTGATGTTCGATCTCCTCAAAGAACCATCAGCTAGCGCCAGGATAAAAGCCGTAAACTATGTTGATGAAATGCCGAACCCAGATAACAAAGTGCTCGGTGCGCTCATCAACACGCTGAATCATGACAAGAATGTGAACGTGAGGCTTGCATCTTTGTATTCACTAGCGAAATTCACTGATTTCCAGTTGGTTCGCGATTCACTTGTAAATTCTCTGAAAATCCAGACTGAGCCCGTCATCCAGATAGTGCTCATCAATCTGTTGTCAGAAAAGAAAGAGATAAAAGCGATCCAATCCATCCAGGATATTATCTCAAATAAAAGCACGCTAAAAGAAGTAAAAGAAATAGCCCAACAGGGGCTGAAATCAATCTAAGAAATTATTGAATTCAATGATAATCACAACATGCGGATACCGGGTCTGCCTGTCCAATTTTTCAAATCAAAAAAAACAAAATGAAAACAACCAATTTAATATTAACCATTTTCACAGTTTTATTTTTTACCAACTCCTTGCTCGCACAGGAACACAAGATCACCGTACAGAATTCCAAAGAAGGCACTGTTATACTGGATGGATTTTACGGAGATCTCCCCATTGAAGGTTACGCTGGCAATGAGATCATCATCACGAGCACGGATGGCCGCTTTGAAAAAGTACCTGCGCAAGCCAAGGGATTGAAACCGGTTTATCCTGACGGTACTGATAATACGGGCATGGCGCTAAATGTTGAGCAGAGCGGTAATGAAATCAGCATACGTTGTCTATTGCCCATCGAGCAAGGGGGTGCAGCTTACAAAATCAAAGTTCCGGAGAATCTTTCTTTGCGAATAAAGGGCGATTGCTCCAGAAGCAATTCTGTGCATATCCAAAATATGAAAAATGAGATTGAAGTGAATGTTTGCGAATCCATCAAACTGAAAAATGTTTCAGGCCCATTGGTATTGTCCAATATAAGCGGAAATATAGACATAGTATTTAATGAGATCAGCAGTAATAAACCTATATCCGTCGCCTCCATTAGTGGCGAGATTGATGTTACACTACCTGCAAAAGCAGCCGTGAATCTGGAGATGAGGAACGTGTCGGGGAATATGTACTCTGATTTTGATTTCAATACATCTCACAAGGAGATGCAGCGCGTTGGTGGCAATTCTATTAATGCGAAACTCAATGGTGGTGGCACCGATCTGAAAATTACTAATGTTTCAGGGAATATATATCTGAGAAAAGGATAGCGCAAGTCCACTACAAATTATTCACAAAACAATCAAAAGATTATGAAAAATATATTGATCCTATTGGTCCTATGCGCTTTGGGGCAAAGGCTTGCTGCGCAAAAAATCATTGAAAAACATTTTGACTTTTCAAAAAATAAACTTGTTGCGATGAATATAGAGATTGCCGATTCAATCACGATAGTTACCTGGAATAAGAAGGAGGTGTATGTAAGAGCGTCCATTGATGTGAATGACAATAAGAACAATGATGACTATAAGGTGAGCTTTGATGAATCTGAACAAGCGATCAGCATAAAATCAAAATTCGAATTTGAAAAGGGAAAGAACTGCTGCGGCGATTCCGGGAATTGTCATTGCAACTGCAGCTGTACATCCCATATTAATTGTGCGATCTATATGCCTGAGAATGCAGGTTTTTCGGTAGAAACAATTGATGGCAACATCAGCATATCGGGGAAGACCGACCAGATCAGAGCGCGCACAATCAGTGGGTTTATCGATATTACCATTGCACCGGACACAAAAGCAGATCTGAAAATGAATACCATTTCCGGGACGATGTACACCAATTTCGATTTTCAAAAGGAAAGGAATTTGCGTCATGTCGGTGGGAGCTCAATAAATACCGTACTAAATGGTGGTGGAGAGAAGAAAATTGACCTGGAGACAATAAGCGGAGATATCTTTTTCAGAAAACAATCTTAAGGAGTTGCCCAGGAATTCTTGTGGCGCTTTCAACCCATGCAGGATCCAAAGTTATTACATCTGACAAAATAAAAGCGGCCTGCCTTGTTTTTGATCAGCCACGCGCAATGGATGAGTGTTCACGCTGATTTGTTAATACATGCAACGGGGATTGTTCCTACAATCCCTGTTGTTATAATGAAAAAAAACTCCCTTCCTGAGAAAAATGGCTCAATACCAACTACCTTAAAAAAAATATCTCAGATAATCCGAGGCCCGGCTGACTAAGCTTTTATAGCAATCCATCCTGTACCTTTTCAAAATACACCTTTTTGCACTTGCATCTACTCAAACGCCCAGGCTCCAGCCATCCCGGTAGGTTCTTTTCACAAATTGGTTAGCATCATCGAAGTTGGTGATTTTCATGTTGGGGCCATCCCATAATAATTTGATATGGCGTCCGGGATATTCTACCTCTCCTTTTGCATCCTTTTTTTGAATCTGAGTGCTGCGAATAGCCAGGTTTCCCATCAGTACACTTTCCGTAAGCGGACCTGCAATATCAAAATGCGAACTGAGGTTTTTTGCTTTCTGGCTTCCATAACCTGCGATGGCAGCTTCCACCCATGCCCCATAATGACCTTCATCTCCGCCAGGAACGCGGTCAATAGTCTGCGGCACTTTTGATTCTTTGCTTTTGGAAGTGGGTAGCAATTGAGGGTCCATGCCGTACGTTGCGCACATCATCTTGCCTTTTGTACCAAGGAAAAATGTGCCATTGCCGCCGTCCCCAAATGTTTCATTAGGGCCGAGTTCAGATGGCCTTGTCGGTTGAATTCCTCCATCCATCCAATGCAGTTCCACATCAGGCTTCCCGCTCTTTCCTTTAAATACCAGTGTAATGTGAGAGGCAATCGGTCCACTCTCAGGAAAATATCCACTATGCCAGTTCTCTATATATTTTGTAGCCACACTGCACTCAGCAGAAATAGGATAACCAAGGTTTGCCACTGCAAAAGCTGGCGCCATGATGTGGCAGGCCATATCGCCCAACGCGCCCGTGCCATAATCCCACCAACCCCTCCAGTTGAATGGCAGCACGCCGTCGAAATAATCTTTTTTGGGTGCTGTGCCCAACCATAAGTCATAATCCAGGCCTTGCGGTATGGCAGAAGCAGTCGTTGGCCTCATAACGCCTTGAGGCCAGATTGGCCTGTCCGTGAAGCAATAGATCGTATGCACATCACCGATAATGCCCGCATTGTACCAATCCTGTAGCTGCCGCACACCATCTCCAGATGACCCTTGGTTGCCCATCTGTGTCACCACCTTGTAGGTGTGGGCAGCCTGGGTAAGCATTCGTGCCTCGTAAATATCATGAGTTAAGGGTTTTTGCACATACACGTGTTTATGGAGTTGCATGGCTGCCATTGCTGCAACAGCATGTGTGTGATCAGGAGTTGAGACGGAGACTGCATCGATGTATTTTGCTTCTTTAGAAAGCATCTCGCGAAAATCTTTATAATATTTCGCCTTCGGGAATTTTTTTACCGACTCAGCGGCCTGCCTGTCATCCACATCACACAGGTAGGAAATGGTGGCTTTACCTGATTTGTCAAAATGGTCGATGTCATCGGCTCCTTTGCCACCGGCGCCGATAGCGGCAATCATCAATTTATCGCTTGGGGCAATGAATCCACGTCCAAGTACGTGGCGTGGTACAATAAAAAAACCGGCAGTGGCTAATGATGAATTCTTTATAAAATCTCTGCGGGAATTATGGAATGCGCTTTTCTTTTTCATGCGTTTTTTTCTTTGGCCTTAAAAAATGATTTGGCCCGCAATTTACATCAAAGATAGCTTGGGGGAATAAAAATTCGTGTTTTGCTGACATTTAAAAAGGTTCCGCAGGATCACGTATCAGGCCGGATTAATTGACAAAAGCAGGTTGCATTTTGCAAAGCTTGGAACCGCAATGCAGCAGTAGGGTGTTAGTAGATTTTAGAACTTTTGGGAGGGGGATAAATAGTTCTTAGCTCTAAAGATAATCGTAAAAAAATCTTGAGCAAGGAAACAAAGAACCTAACGAAGCTTGGTTGATTTTGCTCCATGCTAAAATAAAAATGGCTGCGTCAAAATTTGATCACACAGCCTTTTTTAACATTTTATTCTACAAAAATCAATGCCGCTTTATCTGGCGACTAACATGGTTCTCTTGACGATTCAGTTTGTTCTGGTCTGCTTTGGTGATATGGCCGCCATCTTTTGAAGCCATTGATCGTTCTTCTTTCCTTATCGCATGGTCTTCACTGTGTAATTTAGAGGCTTCTGCTTTGCTCATCTTGCCATCATCAACTTTTTTGTCAATGCGGGCATTTTGATTAGCCAGGCGACTGTTTACCTGTTCACGGCGTGGATGGTTCTGTTGCCATTTGCTGTCTTGAGAAAATGCCGAATTGGTTAATCCTATAAAGGCAACAATAGCAATCGGGATTAAGATTTTAGTCTTCATTTGTGTAAATTTAAGTTTTAAGTTGATGATACATAAGATTGGAAATCAATAGGAAATCCTATTTACAAGACATAAACTGCAAAATGATATTGCGTATTATGTGCATAAAACGCCTTAACATTTAGGTAACAAAATCCAATAAATGCAGGTGTCAGTGCAGTTCAATTGTCTCTACTTCCGGGATATCTTTAAGGGTGAGCTGGATGTTCTTGTTGTATGCTTTTGATTTAAAGTCTTGGAAAATCTCCAAAATATCGCGGTCTATATATACGCTGTTTGTACCAATGATGTCCACTGTGGCATTTTCTGGTATCTTGTCGAGCATATCTATAAAACGTTTCTTGTTAAGAAAGCTCACATTTAGTGCAAGCTCGACCGTAAAGTACAGTTGGTCTCCTCCAACTTTTTCTTTTACTGTAAAACCAGCGCGATAGGTGTGTTTAATAAGAAAATAAATGGCATAAATAATTCCTATGATCACTCCTATCAGCAGGTCAGTAAAAAGAATGGAGACGACGGTTATGATAAATGGAAGGAACTGCTCCCTGCCTTGTTTGTAAACTGCCCATATCATTTTTGGCTTGGCAAGGTTATAGCCTGTGCGGATAAGAATAACTGCCAGTGCACAATAGGGGATCAGGTTAATAATATCTACCGCAAGCAATATCACCAGCAATAACCAGATACCATGCATGAACGCCGATAACTTTGTTTTTGCTCCTGCTTCTGCATTGGCAGAGCTGCGCACAATAACAGCAGTGATAGGAAGGCCGCCCAGCAAGCCGCTTAGCAAATTTCCTGTGCCTTGCGCAATGAGTTCGGTGTTTTGCGGTGTGACTCGGTTATATGGGTCCAGTTTGTCAATGGCTTCCACGCTCAGCAAAGTTTCCAGCGTGGCCACAAAACAAATGATTATGCCGGTTTTCCATATCTCGATACTGCTGAGCAGTCGACCAAATGCAGGGAGTTTAATCTGAGAGAAAATATTATGTGGCACATGCACAAATTGTGCTGGCTTAAGCTGCAAGGACTGTGCAGAAACCTTAAATAGCAGGGAAAGTACAATACCGGCTAAAACCACAATAAATGAAATAGGCACATAAGGCAATTTGCTTGCTAGTTTTTTATTCCATATTACTACCAGCAATAGGGATAACATTGCAATTATTATTGCTCCAGCTGCCGTGTTCTTATAAAGATTCCCGATATGCTGGAAGATATGATTGAAAGTGATGATATTGAAAAACTGGTTGGTCCAGAAATCAGGCTGGTCATAGCCGATGAGCAAAGGAATTTGTTTTGACATCAGGATGATGCCAATAGCAGCCAGCATGCCTTTGATAACCGCCGATGGAATGAAACTCGTGAATCCCCCCAACCTGAAAACACCTAAAACAATCTGGATAAGACCAGCTATACTGACAGATAAAAAGAAAATTTCAATTGCACCCATTTGCGTGATGGCAGCAGCACAAATCGCAGTAAGACCAGCGGCAGGTCCGCTTACGCTCAATTCGGATTTACTGAGTAGAGAAACCACGATCCCTCCAAGTATGCCCGAAAGAATCCCTGAATATACGGGCGCGCCGGAAGCTAGTGAAATGCCTAGACACAGAGGAAGCGCAACAAAGAAAACAGTGATGCTTGCTTTAAAATCGTATTTGAGGAAGGACAAGAAATAATACCTTCCCTTGCGGCTGGCTGATAGCATATTACCCGCAAAGATAAAAATAATCCGGTGGCTAAACTTAGGTGAGGAGATGGAAAAGATGTACTTGCATGGACCTTGCTATGCACTATAAACCATGAACTACTTTTACATTTTTAGGATAGGTATACCCGATAGTTTCTTCCTGCATCTTCAGGGGTCGCACTTCAATCCTTGCAGTCCTGGTATATTCAAATTCAGGGTTTTCCTTTGCTATAGCAATGGCTTCATTGATATCTTTTGCAACAATGTGGTAATAGCCTACCTGCACTTCTTTGGAATCATCGAAAGCAGTTTCTTTCCAAGCACCTTTTGAGCCAGAGATAATCATTCCCTCTCTCAGTATTGGCTGAGCAGAGATGAGTTTTCGTTCTTCGGTAAGCTTGGCGATATATTCTTTACAACTGATCAGGAATTTCCGGTGCTGCTCGTCGGAAAATACTGCTTTGCTATGGCCTTCATTCATGATAAGGAGCATGTACTCTCTCATAAACAGTTTTTTAAAACCTGTACTATGCAGGCCTGTGATTGAATGTGATATTAGGTCAGCAAGGATAAAACGGAGACCCCCGGGCGATTGTTATAGTTTTCAACGCAGCACATGATGAATTGCACATACAATCTACATAAACTTCCGTTCTCCAAAAAAAATATTTGAGCACTTGGCCTATGCAGCATGCTCATAACAAAGCAACACGTTTCCTGAATTAAATGTTTTTGTTCTTATCAACTTTAATTTCATCCTTCCGGGTATTGCATTGAACAATAGATTTCCACTGCCTAATAGGATTGGGTTCACTATGATACGGCATTCATCTATAAGGCCCAGGGAAGAAAAAAAGGATATGATAGTACCACTTCCAAATATAAATATGTCTTTGCCATCCTCATGTTTTCTTTTGGTTATTTCTTCTGCAATATTTCCATTTATCAACAAGGAATTGTTCCATTCCACTTTCTCAAGCGTCCGAGAAAAAACAATTTTATTCCTGCTAGTCATCAGGCTCGTGATCACCGGATCATTTGCGGCAGCATGCAAAGTAGTCCAATAGGCGGCCATCAAGCATATTCTTGAAATTGATCATCAACATGGTGCCAGCCCAATTCCTTGTTTGGCCCTTCAAAGAAGCCATCTAATGATATAAAGTCAGAAACAATAATTTTCCTCATTGCAATGATGTTTTGATTGCTCCAAAAACTCTTTCAGGGACCTGGCAAGGATAAATGTCCTTCCTGATGCAAAATTAAAACCCCATCACTTCTTCCGCACTTCCATTAAAGATCAGAAAAGTGATGATATTTTGCATTTTGGTTAGTTAAACGGTTTGTGAATGCAATTGGGTTACCAGATACGCTTGCAACCTATCAACATTTTGAATAAGTCCTTCATCTGCTTTAAATACTTTTATTACTTTGTTCAATTCTTCAGCAGAATCAAAGAGCATCCGCCATGTGAGTAGTGTTTTTTTCCTGTGCGCAGCAAATGTTACCGTGACTTTGAATTTTGGCCCGCTTACATGTTCAAAGATTATTTTTTCATTCCTTACTATTTCCTGAAAAATACTTTTGTTTTTATAGTTCGTCCCATCTGGGCCATGCATCACAAACTCCCATACACCATCTGGCCTCACTTCCATGATATCAATGGTATTGGTAAAACCATTTGGGCCCCACCAGTTTTTTATGTGATCGGGCTCTGTCCAAACTTTCCAAACCAAATCCACGTGAGCGTCTAGCAGACGGGATATCACAAGCTCTCGATCCGAAGTGTCCAGATTTTTTTGCGGTGTTTTATCGACTTTGACTTTTTGTACATACTCTCCCAAACGTTCCAGGCTCTGGCTCCAACCCTGATCCATCCCGTCAAGATATTTCCAGGCGTCGGTAGTTATCTTTGATACACTCGCTTTGAGGGTAAGTTTTGTCTTTCCCCCTTGTTCAGCGAAGGTGACTGTATTTAATATTTCAAAAAGTCTGTTACCACTGTCATCGAGCGCGGCGCTTATAAACACAAGCCGTTCAGGTGCTGAGATCTCCTGGTAGGTACCATCCATCGGATATACAATTCCATCCGGGCCTTTCATGTGAATAAGGATTGCGCCACCAGGTCGGGCATCAATCTCACAAACCGGATTGGTGAAACCATGAGGTCCCCACCACTCGGCAAGATGCTTTGGGTTTGTCCAAACTTTGAATACGAGCTCCCGCGGCGCATCATACACACGGATAATCTCAAGTTCTTTTTTTTCGCGCATTTTTCTGATTTTTATTTTTTGGGATATTTTTTTTCTTTTTTGCAGCGGATTCAGCAGGTTTTGATTGCAACACAGCCAAATAATTTTCCAATGCATCCAGCTTGGTATTCCAGAATTTTTTGTACTGCTCCACCCAAACGGAGACTTCATTCAGTTTCTCAAGCCGTGATTCACAATAACGCTCCCTCCCCTGCTCCCTGATCTGAATCAGCCCGCATTGTGTTAAAATTTTAATATGCCTGGAGATAGCAGGCCTACTGACCTGAAAATTCTCTGCTACCGAATTGAGATTAAGCGATTGCTGTGCAATCATATGGATGATCTTTCTGCGGGTAGGGTCTGCAATAGCCTGGAACACATCTCTTCTCATGGTCAGCATTTTATTATGTAACTAAACGGTTACAAATATATGTGTAACTATTTGGTTACAAAAAAAATTTGTACAGTTTTTTCTGAAACCCGTCAGGATTTGTCAACAAAGGCATCTGTCTGGTAGCGAGAGCCTATATTTCTTCGAGCACATGTCTTGTCAAATCAGATTCAAGGCTGTCGCCTGTATTCAAGATAGCATCTGGCTCAAATAACATAACAAGCACTTCGGTGTTGGCAACCGGGCGGTGCTCGGTTCCTTTTGGAATAATGATAAAATCGCCTTTGGAGATGGTTAAGGTTTTCTCTCGAAGTTCCATATTGAATTCCCCCTCTATCACGAGAAACATTTCATCTTCCTCTGCATGTTTGTGCCATACAAATGCACCCATGAATTTTACCATTTTGACCAGTTGTCCATTTAGCTTTCCAACAATTCTCGGATTCCAGTAGTCGCTAAAGGCATCAGATTTCTCTTGTATGTTTACTTTATGAATTGGCATAAAACTGAAAAATTAATTGAAAAAAAAATTATTGCTCACAAATTTCTTTCAATTTATTTAGCCCTGCGCTAAAATCTTTGTCCATATTCTTTTCTATTAATCCAAAGATTTTTATGAAGTTCATCGGATAGGGTGTAGAGCTTTCAATCCTCCATGTTGCCTTGGTTGTTCCCCCTTCTGGTTCAATGCGCATGAACGCATTGCCGGTACCTGCAAACGGCTTGATGAAATCAACCCGTAAAAGCAATTCGGTTTTGTCGGTGACTTTTAGAATCGTCTGTCTGCCTTCGCCTACATTTTTTTCTGCACTCACCCAGGAGTAACTTGCTCCTGGGGTGCCATCTGTTCCCGTATATTCTATTTTAATATTGGGATCTTTTGCAATCCACGGGTTCCATTTGTTCAAGACCTTTAGAGAATTGATATTTGTCCAAACTTTTTCCAAAGATGCATGGATGGAGACGGATTTTTCAAAGTTCCATGCAGTCCCTACCAAAGCTGCAATAAGGAGGATCAAAGCGATTAATCCTACTATAATATATAATGCAATCATAACGGGAGGATTTGTTGAAACTAAAATTAAATATTTTCAAGCTACAGTTAATTCCTTTTATTGTAGGGATTCCACCTGATAACCGCTGGCGCTAACCAGGTCAATTATTTCTGCAGTCAATAAATTTTCCCCTTCCGCTCTCAAGATTTTGTCACAATCACTCAAGTCAAAGTTTATAGTCGCATTGGGGAAATGCCTGAGTAGCTTTCTGATCAGCAGTCTGCTTTCCTTTATTTTCCGAACATTCGTTTTAAAAACTTCTACCATATCCAACGTTTTTTGGGGTTAGCCAAATTATTTCTGATAGTATAAGGCAATCGCATATCATCATCAATGAGGCTCAAACCGATCGCCTATTTTGCTATTGCTTGCTCATTGTCATACAGCTTATGATAGCTGATGTAAGAAACCAGCAGGATCGCAAAAAAAAGAAGGGGCTCAAAAGACGTGAGCTGGGGGCCATCAACGGAAACCATAGCAATCATTGCAGAAAGCATGTCAATGCCAAATGCTACGTAAGCCCATTCTTTGATTCGTTTGGGAATCATAGGCAGAATTAAAATCAACCCACCAATACATTTTCCAATAGTCAATTCTGTATGAAACCAAAGCGGAACCTCAAGATGCTTCATTGCGTCAACGGCTTGGGGGCTATTAATAAAAAAGATCCCCGAAATATTAAATAAAGCTAAAAGCCCTGTTGCAATCCAGTAGATGATTTTTGTTGTTTTAGATTTCATGATTATCGTTTTTATTTTTTTACTAAGGTAATATCCGCCACATACCCAAGATGCCTACTAGCCTCCCAAATATCTCGACCAACGCAAACAAATGCTTATCATTTCAAAAAAGAATAATGGCGTGGAGCGCTCTGGTCATCAATATTAATAAAAAATCGGCTTGTTGCGTTGATTTACGCTGATCCTAAAGCATTTTGTTTCTCTTTGCATGTTAAAAATAATTTTTATTTTGGTGATGGAATCATTTTTATCATGCACCTCATTTCCCAATCATTGTAATACCACTCCACGGCAGACTTGGTCTTATCAACGCGGGGGTTCAGCATTATTTCATGAAACACATCTTTGATACTACCTGTTTTCTTGCGCCAATCGTTGACTGGTATGGTTAAGTAATCGCCTTTTTCTAAAATGTATCGGTCGCAGGCATATTTTTCGGCCTCCCCATGTTGTTTTTCAACAGCTGCGGCATAGTACACAATGCCGCCATCGCCTGTCATATAACTGATGCCAAAATAATCCCGGTCAAACTTTCCTGAAATCATTTTTATCAGCACCTCAAACGCTTCTGCTATACCCTTCGGAAATGTTTTTACCTGCATACCAAAAACGGTCAAGTCATTTTGCAAATAATATTTCTGCATATTGAAAAGTTTTACAATTTTGAAGCGTTGTCAGGTAATCAAAGAGTCAAAAATTATCATCCTTCAGAGATGGTATCTTCTACGAACAATTTTCCGTGCCACCGTAGTTTTATTTTTGAAGTCGTATTATTTGTAAATAATCTAATTTCAAGAATCTTGTATTGTATCGTAATTAAGCAACCAATGAACCCCAAACCTGTCAGTTAGGTCGCCAAATAATGCACCCCAAAATGTGTTTTCTAAAGGATGATCAGCATTCCCTCCTGATGAAAGCTTTTGGTACCAGTTTTTTATTTCTTCTCGGCTGCTGCAATGCAAAGAAAGCGAAACTCCATTGCCTTTTACAAGACCTGCTTTAGGGACCATGTCAGAGCCCATCAACACCAATGATCCATTTTTCAGGGTTGCATGCAGTATGCATTCTTTCATTTTTTTGGGCATTTTCTCCGATAGCGGAGATTCACCAATCGTTTGAAATGTAAGTTCTCCCCCAAAACATTCTTTATAGAAGGTCATTGCTTCGCGACAGTTGCCGTTAAAAGTTAGATACGAATTTATTAGAGCCAATTTTCTTGTTTTAGCTTATAAATTTTACGCCTGTATCAATTTTTCTATTTCAAGCTTTTTCATTGGAAGAAATGCTTTCATT
>DATMMJ010000525.1:0-3754 GCA_035569795.1 Puia sp.
GCTTTATCAAATTTATTTATAGCGATAATGTCTGCAAAATCGAGCATATTGATTTTCTCCAACTGAGATGCAGCGCCATATTCAGGTGTCATCACATATAAGCTCACATCACAATAATCAACGATCGAGGCATCACTCTGGCCTACGCCTGCGCTTTCTAAAATAATAAAATCAAATGCCGCTTCTTTACATATGTCAATAGATTCCTGCATCGCACTGCTCAACGCGGCGTTGGTATCGCGTGTGGCAAGGCTTCGCATGTATGCCCGCCGGTGAGATATGGAATTCATTCTAATCCTATCGCCCAGCAAAGCTCCTCCGGTCTTCTTCTTTGATGGGTCAACAGAAATAACCGCAATTGTTTTTTCTTGAAAGCTGTTTATGAACCTCCTTACGATTTCATCGGTCACTGAAGATTTGCCGGCGCCGCCAGTGCCGGTAATACCAAGCACTGGTATACCTGCTGACTGGGCAGTGATGACTCGTGGCTGAAGATTATTTTCAGCATTGGTAATTTGCCTTGCAATTTTCCTAATGTCCTTATATTCCCCAAGGGTCATTTTAGTGTCATAATTGCCATTTCCATTCAAAGAAAAATCACAGCGTCTGAGCACATCTTCAACCATTCCTTCCAGCCCCATTCTCCTGCCATCATCCGGGTTGTAAATTTTTGTAATGCCATATTTTTGAAGCTCAGCAATTTCCTGCGGTAGTATTGTACCTCCGCCACCCCCAAAAATTTTGATATGGCCGCAACCATTTTCATCCAGCAAGTCTTTAATGTATTTGAAAAACTCCACATGGCCGCCCTGATAAGATGTGATTGCAATCCCTTGTACATCTTCTTCGATAGCAGTTTCCACGATCTCATGTGCACTTCTGTTGTGGCCAAGATGAATTATTTCCGCTCCCTTGGCCTGCATGATGCGGCGCATGATGTTAATGGCCGCATCGTGCCCATCGAAAAGAGAAGCTGCCGTGACAATCCGTATTTTATGTGGGACCATGGTATCCATTGAGCGCAGTCCTTATTGTTTGGCAAAAGTAATAAAACTAATGCTTGTTAGTTTTTGAGCATACGAAACCTTGGGTTTTATTAATGGAGCTCAAAAAAAATATTTTATCCGGTCGGGTCGGTGTTTATGATGAAATTTCATTGTTGTTATCCAAAATTCGCTAAGTTTAGTGCCTAAATTTTTTTTAATGAAACTATTCCGACATGGAAAGCAGGGAGTGGAAAAACCCGGACTGCTGGTAGGAAATGAACATTTTGACGTAAGCAAATTCGGAGAAGATTATGACGAACATTTTTTTGAGACAGAAGGAATCAGCCGGTTGCAAAAATGGATTGATAGCCATTATGATCAATGTGCGAAACTCGGATACATTGAGCGTTTTGGCCCTGCCATTAAAAGGCCTTCAAAAATTGTGTGCATCGGATTAAATTATTCTGACCATGCAATTGAGACAAAATTACAGATACCCGATGAACCAGTTATCTTTTTTAAGTCAACTACGGCCATTATTGGCCCCGATGATGATGTCATCATCCCAAAGAAAAGCAAAAAAACAGATTGGGAAGTTGAGCTTGCAGTGGTAGTGGGTAAAAAAGCCTCTTATATTGAGCACAAAGATGCGGCAGACTATATTGCAGGATATATGCTGCACAACGATTATAGTGAAAGAGAATTTCAGATGGAACACAGCGGGCAATGGGTGAAAGGGAAAAGCTGCGATACATTTGCTCCCATAGGCCCTTATCTTGTTACTCCGGATGAAATTAGTGATATTAATAACCTTCGGTTATGGCTTACTGTTAATGGCAAAATAATGCAGGATGGAAATTCTTCCAACCTTATTTTTAAAATTCCATTTCTAGTTCATTACATAAGCCAGTTTATGACCTTGTTGCCGGGCGATGTAATCAGTACAGGAACACCTCCTGGGGTAGGCCTAGGGCAAAAACCTGAGCCATTTTATTTAAAAGATGGAGATGTGGTTGAGCTTGGCATTGATGGATTGGGCTCAGCCAGGCAAAAATTGGTAAACTGGGAAAAAATTAAGTAACAAATTACGAGTAGCCCAACCCCAGCATTGAACTATTGGGCTATTTTCACATAGTGAAACTAAAAGGTATGTCAAAGCGATTCTGTCTTGCTCTGGATCTGCATGATGACCCGGCACTAATAGCTGCATATGAGCATTATCACCACGAGGTGTGGCCTGAGATTATCAAAAGCATTGAAGATGCTGGCGTTGAAGGGATGCATATTTATCGAACCGGTAACCGTTTGTTCATGATAATGGATGTGGATGAATCCTTTTCTTTTGAAAAAAAATCTCTCGCGGATGCTGCAAACCCAAAAGTGCAGGAATGGGAAACATTGATGTGGAAATTTCAAAAGCCCTTGCCTTGGGCTAGGGAAAATGAGAAGTGGATTTTGATGGAACAAATTTTTCAATTGAAATAGTAGGCCATGACAATTGATACGCATGTTCATTTTTGGAAGTATAACAAATTGCGTGACGGCTGGATAACGGAGAATATGAAAGTGCTTCAGCAGGATTATTTGCCGGAGCAATTGATGCTGAATCTGAAGAGAAATGGTGTTGACGGATGTGTTGCTGTCCAGGCAAGCCAGGAAGAGGTGGAGACAAGGTTTTTGGCCGAGCTTTCCAAAACACATGATTTTATTAAGGGTGTAGTTGGCTGGATTGATTTGCGTGCTGATAAAGTTGAACAGACACTGGAGCACTTTTGTGAGCATTCGATTATCAAAGGCTATCGCCATATTGTGCAGGCAGAGCCGGATGATTTTTTATTGCGCGAAGATTTTCAGCGCGGTGTGAGGGCATTGAAGCAATATGATTACGCCTATGACATTTTGATTTATCCTTTCCAATTGCAGTCAACACTTGCATTCGTTTCAAAATTCCCCGACCAGAAATTGGTTATTGACCATTGCGCAAAACCGGATATAAAAAACGGTGAAATGAAGGAGTGGAAAAAGCTGATAAGTGAAATAGCTGAGCACAGAAATGTTTACTGCAAAGTCTCTGGATTGTTCACAGAAGCAGTGTGGAAAGGGTGGAGCGTTAGTGAATTTTATCCTTATCTTGATGTGGTTTTTGAAGCATTTGGTATTGACAGGCTCATGTTCGGCAGCGACTGGCCTGTAATTTTGCTTTCTGGAATTTATGTGCAGTGGAAGAGTCTGCTGGAAAAATATATGGAACGTTTTGCCCAACAAGACAAAGAAAAAGTCTTTGGGCTGAATGCGGTTGCCTTTTATAATCTGGATGCAGCGCTGAGCGGCTAGCCCCGGGTCAGCGTGCCCGAAAAAGGGCACCTGGACAATTTAAATAAATAACTTTTATGGACTTGCATCTTGCCAACAAAGTTTTTATCGTAACCGGCGGCGCAAAAGGCATTGGTGCCGCGATAAGCAGAGTGATTGCTCTAGAAGCTGGCATCGTCGTCATCGCCGGAAGGGATAAAAATGATAACCACCAGACGGTTGATGAAATCGTAAAATTGCATGGCAGAGCAGCTTCACACACCGTGGAGCTGGCCGATGCAGATGCCTGCAAAGAGTTGATTGATTTTGCGATCACAAAATTCGGTCGGTTGGACGGGCTCGTAAACAACGCCGGCGTGAATGACGGGGTGGGTCTTGAAAACGGCTCGCCGGAAAAATTTATGCAGTCGCTGCAAAAAAACCTGAGCCATTACTATAATCTGGCACACTACGGG
>DATMMJ010000526.1:0-3855 GCA_035569795.1 Puia sp.
TATAATTATGAGTCAACTTTTCTAATTTCACCAAAATTTAAATCACCTATTATGAAATTGACAACTCTTGTGTTCCTATTTATTGCTGCTTGTATGTCTACTGCACATGCTCAACTCAGTGCGCCAGACATGATACAAACAACTATGGGCCCACTTTCCATACAACCCATTCAGCATGCAAGCCTAATTCTTACCGTACACGGTACAGTTATTTATGTCGACCCCAGCGGAGCAGACAATTATAAAGGAATGGCTGGTCCGGATATCATTCTTATTACAGATATCCATGGTGATCATTTTGATGTAAAAACTCTGGAGGCTGTTAAGAAACCAACCAGTTTGCTTGTGGTGCCACAAGTTGTGGCAGATAAATTGCCAACTGCAGATAAAGAACACGTGATTGTGCTCAAGAATGGTGAAACTAGCATGCAATTAGGTATTTCTATCGGCGCTATCCCCATGTATAACCTTCCGGAAAGCCCGTCGGCGATGCACACAAAGGGCAGGGGAAATGGTTACGTGCTGGGCATTGGTGGAAAGAATCTCTATCTTTCCGGCGATACACAAGGTATTCCCGAGATGCGATCCCTGAAAAATATTGATGTAGCCTTCGTCTGCATGAATTTACCTTATACTATGGATGTAAAAGAGGCAGCAGAGGCAGTACTGGCATTTAGCCCAAAAATCGTCTATCCCTATCATTACCGCGGTCAAAATGGTTTAAGCGATGTGAATACTTTTAAGAATTTGGTGGCTGCCGGCAATAAAAATATTGAAGTACGCTTGCGTAACTGGTACCCGACAAAATAATGTCTTCATTCAAAAATTGAAATAATGGGTCTCCTGCTGCTTGATCGTACCGGCGCATCAGGTCCTGCCATCACCCCCTCAAAAGGCATGAAAAAAAAAGCGTTTGCAATAGTTCTCTGTTTTTCTTTTTTTTCTTGCCTTGCGCAACCCGATACAACAAACAGGGGATTAAAAGATTATTACAGTAAGTATTTTCCGGTAGGCGTGTCCGTGGCTCCATTGGATTTGAAAAACCCCGGTGAAGTTGCTCTCATCCTGCAACAATTCAATAGCCTCACTCCGGAGAATTGTATGAAGATGGGGCCTATTCACCCAAAAGAGAATGAATATTACTGGAAGGATGCAGATTCGATCATCGCGTTTGCTCTGAGAAATCATTTAAAGATACGCGGGCATAATCTCTGCTGGCACCAGCAAACACCAAATTGGTTTTTTACTGGTGCAGATGGCATGATGGTGACAAAAAAAGTCTTGTTGCAAAGATTAGAAGATCACATCACCACTGTCGTAAAAAGATACAAAGGGAAAATTTATGGTTGGGATGTGGTGAACGAAGCCATTTCAGACAAACCTGACGAGTATCTGAGAAACTCCTTATTGTACAAAATATGTGGAGAAGAGTATATTGCAAAGGCATTCATGTTTGCGCACACAGCAGACCCGGACGCGGTCTTATTCTATAACGATTACAATGAGATCAACCCACTTAAAAGAAAAAAAATAATCCGGTTGTTGACAAACCTGATTCATGCCGGAGTACCTGTGCATGCAATAGGGCTCCAAGGGCATTGGGCAATGGATGAGCCCAGCGCTCTTGCGCTAGATAGCACGCTTGCTGATTTTTCAACTCTGGGATTACAAATCCAGATCACTGAGTTAGATATTTCCGTTTATCCAAAAGAACATATTTCCAGGGACAGAAAACCAGCGGATACTTTAACTGCTTACACTCCTGAAAAAGAGGCAAAGCAAACCTTAGCTTATAGAAACTGTTTCACACTTTTCAAAAAATATAATAAATATATAACCGGGGTAACATTTTGGAACGTTTCGGATAAAAGTAGTTGGCTTGATAATTTCCCCGTCAGAGGCAGAAAGGATTATCCTTTACTCTTTGATATAGACCTGAAACCTAAAAAGGCCTATTGGGCAATAGTTGAAGAGAGATAAAAATATCAACCTGCAGAGTTCCCTTCAAGGCAGTTCGTTTTAAGAGTAAAGATATGCGTCAAAAATATTTTTTGTAATTGACACCTGCTGACCCGCACAATTTGAGATTGACAAAAGAGTTTTCCCCGCGCAGATGCTGGAAATGATTGCTGATGCGGGGTTCAAGGGCCAATTGACTTTTTGTTTGAGTTTTGGGCTGAGTTTATTAGCCGATTGGCTTAAGAAACAACTCCATTTGGTATAAGTGTAGCAACAGGAAACCCAGCTTGCATTTTAAGCGTAGTACTATGAAATCATATGTTAACACAGCAATTGGAAAATCATAGGCTGGATGATTATGATTGTTTCATAAATTTGCACAATGAAAAAACGCATAATTGTTTTATTCTTTCTGGCTCTTTTAGCCGCTGGGGTATTTTCGATTTCTTCTTGCACAAGTACTTCAAGGATTGGTTGTCCTAAGAATAGAGGCATGGTAGGGTACTAAATAAAATCGGCCTGAAAACTATTTCGAGTCGATTGAAGGTGACCCGGCTTAATCAGGTTGATTTATACCAACAAGGGGGAGGGACGCATCTACACTAAAGGCGCAAAATCGTATTGCACAAGTTGACCGAAGCTTTATTGTCTTACATTATTTCATCTTTCTTACTTGCCGGCAGTTTCAGGCGAGTTTGCCAAGATCAGGCCAAGCAGATTAACTTACTCAAACCATCCGTAAATTTGCTGCAGCGATAATTTTTCCTTTGCAGGTGCATCCAGGCTCTTTAGGAATCTACCCTCATGCATTTGTATCAGGCGGTTACCGTATTGTTGAGCATCCTTCAAATTGTGTGTGATGAGAACAGTGGTAAGACCAAGGTCTTTGTTCAGTTTTTCAGCAAGACTCAAAACTACCAGGGCAGATTTTGGATCAAGGGCTGCAGTTGGTTCATCCAGCAACAATACGTCGGTATCATCCATCACGCTCATCAGCAATGTCAACGCTTGTCTTTGTCCTCCAGACAAATTGCCCATGGATTGGTTGATTTTATTTTCAAGTCCCATTCCCAGCGAGGCAATTTTTTCCTGCACTTTTTTCTTAAAAGCAGCATTAATTCCAATGACCATATTTTTTTGCCTGGTGCGCAGGGCGGCAAGCCTGAAATTATCAAGTATCGTCAGGTCGGGTGCAGTGCCATTGTTTGGATTTTGAAAAACACGTGCCACCCACCTGCTACGTTTGTATTCAGGTAGTTTTGTAACATCAAAACCATTAATCTCAATAGTGCCATCAGTGGGAATTTCAGCTCCCTCAATAATATTCAATAATGTCGTCTTGCCGCTTCCGTTTGCGCCAATGATCACCACAAACTCACCTTTGGTTATCTGGAGTGAAACATCTTGCAATGCGATAACCTCATTCAGTTTGCCTTTGTTAAAAACTTTTTTGATATGCTGCAACGAAATCATACTCTAAGACAATTTTAATGCTAGCTCCCTGCATCAATTTTTTTTCAGCTGGCTGCTCACCCTAGGAAGCGCCACAATCAATAAAACAAACACCGCCGTTACAAGTTTTAAGAAATTCGGATCAATCCCCATGGACAACGTCAATGCAAGCACCAACTGGAACAAAAAGCTTCCGGCAAGCACGAGCAGGATCTGTGTCCCGATATTTGTAACGTTCATCCATAACCGAAGAGCGTCTGCGATCAGGACAGAACCCAAACCAGTTATCACTATACCAATGCCCATATTGATGTCAACAAAGCTTTGGTATTGCGCGACCAAAAACCCACTTAGTGCAGTGAGCGCATTGGCGAAGGAAAGACCGATGATCTTGATCATGTCATTATTTATCCCCAGAGATTTTGTCATAATGGGGTTGTTACC
>DATMMJ010000527.1:0-3054 GCA_035569795.1 Puia sp.
GACAACGATGACCGGCACAACCGAAAGCATCAGCAAAGTGAGTTTTGGCGAAATATAAAAAATAAGCCCAATGCCGATAATGAGTACGAGCATGCCTCTTAATACTTCGGCGAGCACGCTGGTAACTGCATCCTGTATCTGTGAAAGGTCGGCGCTGATGCGGCTCGATAATTCTCCTACCCGGCGCTGCGCAAAAAACTCCATAGGCATTGTGATCATCCGCTGATAAATATCTTTGCGCATATCGGCAAGTGCATTCTCACCTACGGAAGTGAAAACAAAAATGCGCATAAATGAAAAAAACATTTGCACGGCAAGCACAGCAATCATTGTGAGTGCAATATACCCCGGTGTGAAGTGGATACGATGATTGTTAAATTGATTTGCGCTATCAATTAGCTGCTTCAACAGGTATGGAAAAGCCATTGTGGTGAAACTCGAAAGGGCAATGAAAATCAATCCTGCTGTAAATTTCCATCGATATGGCTTTATGTAGGCAAATATCAGCAAAGCCTGTTTGAAATTCTCTTTGTTCAATTTTGCTTTCGGCGTTTCCTCGTTTATTGAGCCACCGCTGTTATGATTTGGTCTAGCCATCCGTACTAATTAATTGAAAAATGCAAACTAAAAAGATGCGCAAAATCTAGTGCGTGTTATTATCACAAGACGTATGAGATAAAGGAATGTTTTAAAATGCAAACAATCAGCAAGGAAATTTAATCATTATGGAACCGGATTAGCAAATCTCCTGGGTTCTCCGCTGTGCTCATTAATAGTAGGACGCAACTTAGGCCTTACCAGGATTGCCTTCAAACAACCGGGTAATGCGTCTAAAATGCTCCATAAGCCCCATAATAGGCTGCACCTATCAAAGCAGTATTCTCGTTGGTGATGATGTGTAGAGGTGCCTGCTGCAATAAATCCTCCATTCGATCGGAATCCAGGTAATTCTTATAATAACTTCCATCTTGAAGAAGCGGCGCAATCTTCGGCGGGATGCCCCCTCCAATAAATAAGCCGCCTGTAGCTTTCATTTTTAAAACCAGATTGGAAGATTCCCGCGCAAGGTAACGAACAAATAACTCCATCGTTTCACAACAAACGGCGTCTTTCTTTTCAACTGCAGCATGACTGATAACAGCAGTAGGATCCTCCTGCAGTAAAGCGTCACTGAGCCAAGTGGGTTCTACCCCGTTCCTGATGCTCCTAAGGAAAATATAGATATCATGTATACCCGGACCTGCAACTGCTTTCTCCCAGCTTACAATGCCATATTTTTTTTGCAGGAAGCGAAACAATGCAATATCCAAATCAGTGCGCGGGCAAAAATCGCAATGGCCTCCTTCCGTAGGGAATGGATGATAGGAAGAACCATCCCAAAACAATCCGGCCTCGCCTAAACCCGTGCCAGGTGCGATGATTGCTATATTTCCCTGAACGCTTGCGTCTCCTTCGTGGAGCGTAAGGATATCGTCTTTTGTAAGTCGGGCGAGCCCATACCCTGTGGCTTCCAAATCATTGAGCAAATGGACTTGATTGACACCTGTTTGTTTGCATATATCTGTCACAACGATATCCCATGAAAGGTTTGTGATCTTTGCTTTCCCATGAATAATCGGGCCTGCTACGCCCGCGCATACCCTATCTGGCAACGTCAAGTTATTTTCAGAAATAAAAAGGTTAATGATATCAATTAAAGTAGGATATTTCGAGGAGTGATAACTCTTTTCAATTACCAGGCTAAAATCACCTTTATATATTTTATATAATGCCAAATTAGTTTTTGTCCCACCCACGTCAGCGGCTAAAACAGTCATTTCTTTATTAAACACTTCCTCTTTATTCGCAAACGCCAAAGGTATTTTTAATTGATCGCTCATATTAGTCACCGAGGATTTTAAAATTCATCTTTCAATTTATTATAAAGGGATGAGAATTTTAAAAAATTTCTCATGTAAATCGCGTGGTTGCTTTCAACAGGTTCAAACTCTTGTCGAACAATTATTTGGCTTGAAACCTCGTCTGTGTTATCTATCAAACCAATAGCCAGGAACCCAATAATGGCGGCCCCTAAACTAGAGGCGTCCGCTACATTAGATACAACAACTCGTCTATTAAAAACATCAGCTATTATCTGCAGCCATGTTTGTGATTGAATAAAACCACCACTCGCGTGAATATTTTTTATCGGACCAATGGTCTCTTCTAGTGAAATACCAATCTGATAAAGTGCATAGGAAATGCCTTCCACGACGGAACGCAAGAAATGCCTTTGCGTGTGACTGGCATTGATACCGAAGAAAACTGCTCTTGCATCTTCATTCCAGATAGGCGCTCTTTCGCCAAAAAGATATGGCAAAAAAATGAGCCCATCCGAGCCGGGAGCAATATCACTAATCATTTGTAACGAATAGGCAATATCTGTTTCACCAATTGACGATTTTGCGAGAAAATTTTTTAAATACCATTGCACTACTGCGCCTCCATTATTCATGCCCCCGCCGGAGATATAAATATTTTTTGTCAGAATATAATTGAATATCCTTTTGTTCCGGTCATGCTTTGGTTTTGCAGAAGCCATGCGCAAAGCGCCGCTGGTACCGATTGTAAGCGAAGTATCCCCCTCATGGATTGCATTGCTTCCAAGATTTGCAAGACAACCGTCGCTGCCTCCGATCACAAATGGCATATCATCATCTAAACCAAACTCTATTTTATATTTTTTTACAAGACCCGTTTCAATACATGTTGTGTCAACGGGGGTGGATAGTTTATCAACAGATATTCCAGCGAGCTGCAAGGATTCTTCACACCATGCAAACTCATAAATATTAAACAGGCCTGTTGCAGAGGCCAGCGAATAATCAATCAAATATTTGCCGAAAAGCTGATACCACAGATATTCTTTGATACCAATAAATTTACATGCACCAGAATAAATTTCCGGCTCATTATTTTTGAGCCACAGAATCTTACAAAGAGGTGTCATCGCATGGATAGGCGTACCTGTCAGCTCATATATCTTATTGCCTCGTTCCGAGAATTTGATTTTTC
>DATMMJ010000528.1:0-3085 GCA_035569795.1 Puia sp.
AGAGATTAGCTTTCTTTTTATCCGTCATACGCTGACAGGCAGGCTAAATTTAATCTAAATATATAGAGCGAATAAACAAACGGGTCTGCCATTTTACCTAATTTTGATTTTTGCCTAAATGATTTCTACCCTCCATAAAAAAGAAACGTCGGGCTTAGCATCATATTCTTTAAATGCATCCCGATCACCTCCATCAAAATGTATAGACGGGGTAATACTCTATTATAATTTCAATCAGAATGGTTAATAAAATGATTGAATGCAAGTTATGAATGACCATGCGTTTTGCATATTTTTCTAAAACGTAAATTAATCATCATGGAAAATTTACTCATTGTCACTTTCGGTGACAAGTCAAAAGCTGCTGAAGGATTAAACCGGTTGAAGGATCTGGATCAACTGGGAGATATTATTATTTATAATCGTGCGCTGATCCAAAAAACAGGTATCAATCAATATGAAATCTTAGAACATGAAGGCCCGGATACCGAGGCCCTTCCTACCGCTGGCGTTTTAGGAGGTGCGGTGATCGGTTCTTTAGGAGGACCACTGGGTATGGCAATGGGGATGCTAACCGGTGCTACACTTGGGCTTGCAGGTGAAGCGAACAGACTGGATTTCTCATCAGATGTTCTAAATCAGGTTAACAAAAAACTGAGTATCGGAACCTTTGCCATTATCCTGGATGTCGAAGAAGATACAGAATCCATTGTTGACAGCTACATGAAGTCTTCTGATGGATATGTCCTGCGTACCGATATCGCTGATCAATATGATCAATATAACCAGGCCCAGGATGATGAATTCAATAAAGAACTGAAAGCAGAAGAAAAATCATTGAAAGCAGACCTGGATGCGGATAAGGCGACTATCAAACTCAGGATCCAAAAACTTAAACTGGAACATGATCTGAGAGTTGTCAAATTAAAAGTAAGAACAGCTTTAAGAAAAAAACAATTAGAGAACAGAATAAAAACATTTGACGACAAAATAAAGACAGCGAAGGCAGATGTTAAAAACAAATTGACAGCCCATAGAAAAAAACTCGCTAAAAGCCTCAGCAATTTTGAAAAAAAAGTGGACAAAGCCCTGGTATAAAGTATAGAGCCGCGCCAACCTTATAACTGAGTGGCGCGGCTTTAGAGCTGCACAGCAAATAAAAATTGAGCCGTACAGCAAATGAATTCCCCGGGAAATACTCATCTTTGCTTAACAAAATTTATCCGGAGATGGATATTTTAAAACTAAGTATGGATTGGGCAAAGGCCGAGGTATTTTCTGCCAAAATAAGTTTATTGCTTGCCTTGTTGTTTTTTGTAGCGGGCCTTGGCTTTTGGCAATTAGGCAAAACCGCTATGGCTAAAGCTTTTGTATGGCCAATGCTGGTGGCTGCTGTGTTAATGGTCGCTGTGTCGACAGGTTTATATTTTGCCAACAAACCACGGATTACACAATTTGAAACTGCTTACAATATCGACGCGAAAACATTTGTCGAATCAGAAACAGCACGCACGGCAAAATCCCAACATGGGCTTGCACTGGTTTTCAAAGTGCTTCCACTTATTATAGTTGCAGCAGCATTATTGATTGTGTTTGTAAATGTGCCCTTGTGGCGGGCTATTGGGATCACTACGATTGCACTGATGACCATATTGATGTTTATTGATAGCAATACCAACGCAAGAAACACAGCATACCATCAACGTTTGATAGCCGAAAAACAATGAATGAAAATGTATTACCCGTAACACAGGTTTTGGAAGAGAGCTTTGTGTATTCCTGCACCTTTAAGCAGCAATACGGATATGAGCAATTTGTTCCGTACCATGTTCTAGCTTTTCAGTTTTCGGGAGAAACGCATATTCAACATCAGAAAGGCAGGTTGATCTTAAAAAAGAACGAAGTACTGTTGGCTCAAAAAAATCAATTGGCAAAATCCTTAAAAATTCCTGCCGCAGATAAAGTATACAAAATCATCCCCGTAATTCTAACGGAAGCAGCTTTGAAGCAATATGCACTGGACAATACAATTCATGAAAATAAAATTTATACAGGAGAAAAAAATCTTTTGCTAAAACCAGATGCATTGCTGAAAAGTTATTTTCGATCGTTATTGCCTTACGCAGAGCAATCTCAAAGAATAAGCAAAAAACTGGCTGCCATTAAAACCAATGAGGCCATAGAGCTGCTGCTGAATCTAAAATCTTCTTTGAAATCTTTTCTGTTTGATTTTTCAGAGCCATATAAAATTGACCTGGAAAAATTTATGTTACAAAACTATCATTATAATGTTCCGTTAGAACACTTTGCAAAACTCACGGGAAGAAGCCTGGCAGCATTTAAAAGAGATTTTTACCAGGTCTTTCAAACCCCGCCACGCAAATGGCTGCAGGAAAAAAGATTGGCAGAAGCGTACGATCTTATCCAGCAAAAAAAACGAAAGCCAACCGAAATTTATCTGGAGGTAGGTTTTGAAAATATTTCTCATTTTTATTCTTCTTTCAAACAGAAATTTGGCGTAACACCCGCCAGCATTCAGTAATCAACATAACTTTAATATGATAAACAACGAACAACAATTGCAACAGGCAGCCGACAGGCTGGCTATCCGCAACCTGGTAGATCAATACGCTTATTGTGCCGACACCCGTGATGCGCAGGGACAAATGTCTCTTTTTACCGAAGACACCCGTTTCATTGTTTTCATGGATGCTAAATCATCTGATCCAACGCAAATCATCAATAAAAGAGCTGACCTTTTTCCCGTCTTTGATAACCTGAATACTTATCGCGCCACGATGCACTTTAACGGACAAAGTACCGTGCTGCAATTGAAAGATGACACCGCAACAGGTATTGCGTACTGCATTGCTCACCATCAAACCATAAAGGACGGAACTCAAAAGCTTATGATTGCCAATATTAAATATCATGACAGCTTTATAAAGCAAAACGGAAAATGGCTTTTTGCCGAACGCAGGCTAATGGTTGATTGGATAGAAAACAGGTAACCATATGAGATATGGGTTATGGGTTATGAGATATGGGTTATGGTGAATGTTTTATGTTGGATGAAATTACTTTT
>DATMMJ010000529.1:0-6380 GCA_035569795.1 Puia sp.
ACGATTTCGATAAATTCCTCTGGCAACTGAAGTTCAGTAAACCCTTCATCTCCATAGCCCACAACATGCTGTTCGGCGGCCTGACCACAGAAAATATCAATGCCAACGCAGGTATTGCCGCACCTCAAAACGGGTACCAGGAATCTGGACTACTGCTCAATCAACTCATAGCTTTCAATTACCTGCACCTTGCCAATATCTACCTCAATACTGGGGTGTTTTATCACTGGGATTCTGCCCGCAGTTGGCAGCAAAATGCCTTATGGGTGGCAGGTGTTTCGGTGGGATTTTAGACGGTTCAAGATTCCGCCCTTTAGAATCCGCATAGCCATCCACGATAGATCCGCAAGTGGCCGGTTCTTGCTGCTTTATTGCTGCACCCCGGTGAGCACAAACGGTATTTTAAGAATTTCCACATCAAATGTCCAAGTCTGCGGACCTCATTTGTTATAGTGTATAATGCATAATTTTATTAACAATTAAAATCTGAAAAAAAAATGGAAGAGTTCGCATTGATCATGAGACACGAAGATGGCTCAAAAATAGCGTCACCAGAACAAATGCAGGTCTGGATGAAACAAACAATGGACTGGATTGGTGGAATTGCAGCCCAAAACAAATTCATCAGCGGCACTGGCTTGTTGTTTGACGGTGCCAGAGTTGTAAACTCAAAAAAGATAGTCACCAACGGGCCTTTTGGCGAGATCAAAGAAACTATTGGCGGATTTATTATCGTGAAAGCTGATTCGCCAGATGAGGCAGCTGAATTTGCAAAAGGATGCCCGGTCCTGCAGGGAGAAGGAAACTCTATGGAAGTAAGAAAAATATCCAAAGGAGAAGGGGTTCACTAAAATGGAGTAGCTTTTTAGATTTTTAACAATGACGGACACCTGTTTGTAGACAGTGCAGATGCGGGTTATTTGAATGGGTAAAGCACATGCTTAAGAGATACCTTTGAAATTGCAGGTGCTTGCCCCGTTCCAGTTGTTGTTGGAAATGCAGAAATAAGGGAAATTAGTGTACTTTAAACTGCAAAAATTAAAACCAAAGGCCTTTGTGTTCCTCGCTGTCGGCGGCCAGGTTTGCAAAGGCTTTTTTATTTATGAACAACGAAGGATTAATACCCCATTTATTCAGGACTGAATACACAAAAATTGTTTCTGTTCTTTGCAAACGATTTGGATTTGATGAAATAGAAGTTGCTGAAGATATTGCGAGCGAAACTTTCTTAACGGCAACGCACACCTGGGGGATGGATGCAGTTCCTCAAAATCCAGTAGCCTGGTTGTATACTGTGGCAAAAAACAAGGCAAAAAATTATTTGCAGCGCAACGCTGTTTTCAAAAATAAAGTCATGCCTGAATTAAAAAACTCGCTTGAAAGTTTTCAAGAAGAAATTGATTTGTCGCCACAAAATATTAACGACAGCCAATTACAAATGATGTTTGCTATTTGCCATCCTGCAATTTCTCAGGAGGCCCAGATAGGTTTGTCACTTCGCATTTTGTGCGGCTTTGGTATTGAAGAAATTGCAGATGCTTTTCTAACCGGAAAAGAAACCATCAACAAGCGATTGTTCAGAGCTAAAGAGAAATTGCGCCAGGAAAAGATCCATATCGAATTACCCGGAACACAGGAAATGGATGAGCGGCTTGGCGCCGTGCTGACAACAATTTATTTGCTCTTCAGTGAAGGCTATTATTCCCAAAGCAAAAATGAGACCATACGCAAAGACCTTTGCTTTGAAGCAATGCGTTTGTGCGGTATGCTGATTGAAAATAAGATCACAAATTGCCCACAGGTGAATGCATTGCTTGCGCTGATGTGTTTTCATGCATCAAGATTTGATGCCCGGGTAAATAAAAACGGAGAGATGGTCTTATATGAAGAGCAGGACACCAGCCTTTGGGACACTGACCTTATACTGAAAGGTGGATATTATTTGAATTGCTCTGCAACTGGAGATAGACTCTCAAAATATCATTTGGAAGCCACGATTGCATATTGGAACACCCAAAAGGCAGACACAACAGAAAAATGGGAAAACATACTACAGCTTTATAACCAGTTGCTTCAAATTGAATATTCGCCCATAGCAGCACTGAACAGAACTTTTGCGCTGTCCAAAGCAAACGGAAAGCGTGTCGCCATTGAAGAGGCGGAAAAATTAGGCCTGGAGGGAAATCATTTCTATTTTGCTTTGCTTGGTGAACTATATTGTGGCATTGACAACATAAAAGCAAAACAACATTTTCACAGAGCATTATTGATTGCAAAGACTGAAACAGAGAAGCAAACAATTCAAAAAAAAATTGATAAACTTTGATCAATTTATCAACCTAGTTATATGAAAAATTCAAGCATTTCAAGGGAACTTAAATTGGAGCTGTATGACAAGCTCATTGCTTCTCATCCAGATGCTGTCCGCAAAGGGGATACGATACCTTATACTTCGCTGAACGGGCATATGTACAGCATGCTAACAAAAGGAGATGAGGTGGCGCTCAGGCTACCGGAAGAGGAGAGGACAAAATTTATTGATAAGTATCAGGCGAAATTACTGGAGCAGTATGGCATTGTCCAAAAGGAATACGTGGTCGTTCCGGACAGCCTTTTGAAAAAAACAATCGAGCTGAAAGAATATTTTGGCCTGAGTTACCTGTACGTAAGTGGGCTAAAACCCAAACCATCTGCAAAAGCCAAAAAGAAGAAATAATGCTGGCAGTCATTTTATAAGTTCACACTTAAGCAAACATCTCAGAGTACTAACAAAAAGGGTAGGTTTCCTAGCGATGAACAATCAAACAACTCTGAAGCAGATAATTTATTTTCCTTTAACGAGGATTGTCATTGGTATTGCAGTGATTGTCGGATCGGTCGCACTCTGTGAGTGGGCAAGAAAATTATTTCCTGATACATTTCAACAGGCAAATGATCTTGAAAATGGCATCATTGGTTTTGCAGAAGTGTTCATGGCCTTGCTTAGCTACATTTTGCTATTCCGGTATTATGAAAAAAGGCGCATCAAAGAATTGAGCCTGGCAGCACTCCCCAAAAATGCGCTTATCGGTTTTTTATCAGGGTTGATGATGCAATCGCTGACAATTTTGGTAATTTACTTTGCTGCAGGTTATTACCTGGTGCATGTGAATCCCGGTTCATTTATTTTTCCCGGATTTATAAAAGCAATGGTTGCGGGGTTTGTAGCAGAAATACTGATTGTGGGTGTCCTTTTTCGTTTGGCAGAAGAAAAATTAGGAACGGTCATTGCGCTCGTGATTGCTGCCCTTTTTTTTGTAATCATGCATTCCGGAGCAAAAGGAGCTACCATTTTATCCGTCGCATCAACAGCTATCCAGGCAGGCGTTCTGATTCCCGCGCTGTATGTATTCAGCAGGAGCCTGTGGCTTCCTATATTTTTCCATTTTGCATGGGACTTCTGTGAGCCGGGAATTTATGGTGGCATTAATCCGGGGATCGGCGATGTTCAAAGTTTATTTGAGAGCAGAATCACAGGCCCTGAATTATTAACAGGCGGACAGTTTGGGCCTGGAGATTCCATACAAGCGACCCTGTTTTGTCTCGGGGCAGCACTGTTGCTTTTGTGGTCAGCAAAGAAAAAAAATGGTTTCATAAAACCCTTTTGGAAGGAGTAAGACTTGAACCCCTTTGAAATAACCCGGGATTGAGATGCAAAAGATGGAACAGGCATTCATTAAGCCATTGCTTTTTTGATTATCAGAAAAACTCAACCATGCTATTAGGATTTGATATCGGAGGCACAAAATGCGCGGTTGTCCTCGGCGAAAAAAGCGGGGATAGCAATATTAAACTGATCGATAAAACTGTTCTGCCTACCGGTCAGTCTGTTCATGATATGATCGAATCTTTATTCATCAGTGCCGAATTGATATTGGAAAAAAATGGCTTGAAAAAAGAGGCATTGCATGGGATAGGAATTTCCTGCGGGGGCCCGCTGAATAGTAAAAAGGGGGTTATCTTATCACCACCTAACCTGCCAGGCTGGGACCATATTGCTATAGTGGAAATGGCAGAAAAAAGATTTGGCATAAAAACTCATTTGCAAAATGATGCGAACGCTTGTGCTGTTGCGGAGTGGAAATATGGTGCAGGCAGGGGGTACAATCATATTGTCTTTCTGACTTTCGGGACAGGTATGGGGGCAGGCCTGATACTGAACGGGCATTTATATTCGGGGCCTACAGACCTGGCGGGTGAAGTCGGGCATTTGAGGTTGTCTGGCACCGGCCCGGTTGGTTTTGGCAAGGCCGGCTCTTTTGAAGGCTTTTGCAGTGGGGGAGGGATAGCTCAGCTGGCGCAGTCAAAAGTGCTGGAAAAACTGCAGATGGGCGAAAAAGTCTCTTTCTGCAGGAGCATGAACGACTTGCATTTACTGACAGCAAAATCAGTTGCACAGGCGGCTTATGCAGGCGACGGCTTGGCAATGGATATTTATAAAACCTGCGGTGCTTATCTTGGCAAAGGCCTCTCTATATTGATTGATGTACTGAACCCTGAGCTGATCATTGTAGGCAGCATTTACGGTAGGGCACAATCTCTGATTGAGCCATACATGAGAGAGGTGATCGCACTGGAAGCTATTCCGGCTTCGTACAAAAATTGCCAGATTGTGCCAGCAGCGCTGACTGAAAATATTGGCGATATAGCTGCGCTCACGCTTGCTGATTCGGACTGGGCATGACAACGGAAGGGAGTATTACCCGGCATCGTGATGAGGCATGCTTTTAGATAATTTAGTATGTGCCTGTACGATAGCTCTGCATGAGGCTTTCAAATGCTTTTGAAAATCAGTTTGAAATGATTAATCTAGGAGTGCACAAACAAAAGATAAATCCTAAAAATACTTTGCAATGACACCAAAACAGCTTGTAGCCAATTGGGTTGAAGCTTTCAACAATAAAGATGTTGAAACGCTGGCCGATTTTTATGATGACGATGCCATCAATCATCAGGTGGCGAATGAACCCCTGCAAGGTAAAACAGCAATCAAGCAGATGTTTGCAGATGGGTTCAGAGCGGCAGAAATGCATTGCATGATTGAAAATATTTTTGAAGATCATGATTGGGCTATTTTAGAATGGAAGGATCCGCTCGGATTGAGAGGCTGCGGGTTTTTCTACATCGTGGAAAACAAAATTAAATTTCAGAGGGGTTATTGGGATAAGCTCACTTTTTTAAGACTCCATGGGCTTGCAATCCCTTCGGATGGAAAAGAATGAGTGATCCCTACGAATGGAACAGCAAAATCTACCTTATCAGTAAAAAACTTCCCTTATAAACCACTTTGCCATTCTTTGTTGTTCCATTGATCAAATAAATATATGCTCCTGTATCCTGTTTCTTACCATCCACGGTGCCATCCCAGCCTTCGCTGATATCGCTCGTCGAAAAGATTTTATCACCTAATCTGTTAAAGATTGCAAATTCCCTGAGGTTTATATAGCTATTCGCGGGTATCCTGAATACATCATTGTGTCCGTCGCCATTTGGTGTAAACGCATTAGGCATATTGAGACTGCTGAAAATTCTAATTGTGATTTCTTTGGTAACAGAACATCCATCACTTGTAATCACATCAAAAAAATAATTTGTGTTTTCGGACAATGGATGGGTGGTTGGTGATAGGGAGGAAGTATCACTAAGGTTTTGGGAAGGTTGCCATTGAAAGGACAAAATGCTCCCCGATATGTTTGCTCTAAGCATGACCTCTGTGCCCGGCGCAACAATTGTATCAAGCGGATTCAAGGTTATTTCCGGTAAGGGTTTGACGTTGATTATTAATTTTTCTGAAGACGCAGGAGCTCTCGAACAACCAATGGTGTCGGTCACCATGCAGTATATTTCATCACCGTTAGCAAGCGTGTTGGTTGTGTAATTTGAGCTGTCTGTTCCGGTATTTGCCTTATTTAGTTTCCATTGATAGAAAATCTGGGAACTTGCGTTCTCCACTGTAGCAGTAAATGTAACAGGCGTCCCCGGGCAAATATCATTTGCCGATGAAGAGATACGGATAGATGGCGCAATTGAGCTCGCAACTTTTATGGAGATGCCATAGGATGAGACAGTTTTCGGCAGAATGCAAGGAACCAAGGGGTCAGCAGTAAGCACGCAACTGACCACGTCACCATTGTTCAAAGTAGAGGTAAAAAAAGTATCGGTATTAGCACCTGTGCCCACCCCATTTACTTTCCATTGATAAGAAGGATGAGGGCCACCGTTTTGCGAAGTAGCGATGAAGGTTGCACTGCTTCCTTTGCAGATATATGATGCCCCGGTGGAAATACTTATTGATGGCTTGCTTACAGGACTCTCTGAAATGATGACACTGTCCGCACTGG
>DATMMJ010000530.1:0-2902 GCA_035569795.1 Puia sp.
AAGCCAAACCTATGCCCTGTCCTATGATAGTCAGCTCACGTATGCCTGTATCAAAAATCCTTCCCGAGCCATGTCTGGACTGCAGTCCGGCAAAACCCTGGTTGACGTCTCCTATCTTGCCCACATCTTCGCCAAAGGCAAGCACTTTGGGGTTGGAAGAAAATAATTCGTCAAAATATTTATTCAGGATTTCATAGCCATTGAGGGACGGCGAATCTTCATCATAGACTGGCTTTATTTCTTCTACTTTCAAGGGGCTTTTCGGGCCCTCGTGGTATAAATGAGAATTGTACAGCAGCTTGTTTTCCTGCATCAGCTCCTGGTAATAATTCGTCAGCGAAGAAACAATATGATTGTTACCAACCTTTAAAATGGATTGATGCAGCACCTGCATAACCTCCCTTCTGGTTGGTTCGCGGTGAGCAGAAAGCTGTTCATGTATTTTTTGTAAAACTTCACTGAGGTCAGGCAGCGCTGTGGCGACATCTTTTATTAATCCAACAACGCGTGATACCTGCTGTTTAATGGGTGCCTGACATTTTTCCCATGCTCTTATTTTGCTCTCCCTGATGAATTCTTTAGCCTTTGTTTCAATCACCTCCAGTTCATCTTCGCTGGCAAGGTCATTGTCGATGATCCAAGCCTTCATCAATTTTATTCCATCCCATTTTCTTTCCCATTCCAGCCTTTCCGGTGTTTTGTAGCGTTCATGGCTGCCCGAGGTAGAATGTCCTTGGGGTTGCGTTACTTCTTCAACATGAAACAGAGCAGGCACATGCGTCTCACGGATTTTTTGTATCGCAGCTTCAAACAATTCGCACATTCCGGCATAGTCCCATCCTTTCACCTTATAAATGTCAATGCCGTTTGTGTCTTCTTTTTTCTGAAAACCTTCCATCACATCAGAAATAGAACCTTTGGTTGTCTGGTATTGTATAGGCACTGAAATTCCGTATCCATCGTCCCAGACAAAAATGGCTAAAGGAATTTGCAGAACGCCAGCAGCATTGACGGTCTCCCAAAAATGACCCTCACTGGTAGAAGCGTCCCCGATGGTGCAAAAGCAAATCTCATTGCCATTGTTTGACAGCTGTTTGAACTGCTTTAGTTCATCCACTTCCCTGAAAGCTTTGGATGCATAAGCGAGGCCCAGTGCCCTGGGCATTTGCGCCGCTGTTGGCGCAAGGCCAGCAGTCAGATTTTTTGTTTCTGCAAGATTCAAAAACTCGCCTTCACTGTTGATAAACGCTGTGGTAAAATGAGAATTCATCTGGCGGCCTGCACTGTGCGGGTCATTGCTTGCATCCGGATCAGCATATAATTGGGAAAAGAATTCTTCTATTGTGGCAACGCCGGCAGCAAACGCAAATGTCTGGTCCCGGTAGTACCCGGAATAAAAATCGCCGGGCTTAAAAAATTTTGCCAGCGCCACCTGCGGTACTTCTTTGCCATCTCCGAAAATGCCAAATTTGGCTTTGCCGGTCAGCACTTCTTTTCTTCCCAAAAGACTTGCTTCGCGGCTCTCGAAGGCAAGTCGGTAATCCTTCAGCACTTCGTCGCGAAACTTATCGAAGGATAACTTCTCGTACGTAAGTAACTGCTGAGGGGAAAGATTTTCCATGAAACAAAAATAAGATTATCTGATTAACTGCCACCCCAGATGGATTGATTGTTAAAAAAATAAATAAGGCTGAAATTTATTGGCAAAAATGCCGTTTACTACGTAATTTTATGGCTGTTAAATACTTCTGCTCAATGAAAAAAATCTTATCTGTTATCTGTTTGGGAGCATTTTGCTTTACTTGCGACGGGCAGCTTGCCTCAAATGGTTCTGCGGCGCCAAATTCCGGTAAAGCAGATGTGCTTCAGCTAAAAGAAACCACCCACAATTTTGGTAAAATACCTCAAGGCAGGCCCGCGACTTATACTTTTGAGATCTCCAACACGGGCACTGAGCCTTTGAGACTCGAAAATGTTCAGGCATCATGCGGCTGCACAACGCCTGAATGGAGCAAAGAGCCCATCGCCCCCGGCGCATCTGCCAATATCAAGGTCGGCTACAATGCTTACGCTGAAGGGCCATTTACTAAGACAGTAACCATTATCTATAAAGATCATCAGACAAAAGCTATAACGATCTCGGGAGAAGTCATAAAGACACAGCCGAGTTCTGCCCCGGAGAATTCGTCTGTTCAATTATTAAAACAAATAAATCAATAAGCATGAAAAAAGCATTTTTATTTCTCGGCGCACTAGCGTTGTCCTTAACTATTTTGGCTCAGCAGAAAAAGGCAGAAGATGTAGCGAAATTCAAAGAATTGAGCTGGGATTTTGGAAAGATAAAGCAAGGCACTCCGGTAACGCATAATTTTATTTTCGAAAATACAACCGACAAACCGATCGTCATCGAATCAGCAGTCCCTTCATGCGGTTGCACGACGCCGGTAAAGCCTGAAGCGCCCATTGCAAAAGGAGCCGAAGATAAGATCATCGCAGGCTTCAACGCAGCTGCTGCAGGGCCCTTTAATAAAACCATTACAGTAAAAATTGCAGGCATTGATTTGCCTTTACAATTGAAAATTACAGGAGAAGTGTTAACTGCTGATGCTTATACCAAGTATGTTTCAGAAAAAGACAAACAGCCAAAGCCTGAGAAATCGGGTCTTTAATACGAGTTTTCTTTTCAAATCAACTTCAGACTCCCCGGGGCTTTCGCTTTGGGGATTTTTTTTTGCCCTTATTGCAATACTGGAAATTGCCTAACCATAGCATAGAGGATTGATTTACGAGCAGCCTCATCGGGCGAAAACCGTTACACCCCCCTTTTAGTAATTATTCGCAAGGAACCAATACGTTAAATCTCTACCGGTTTCATGGTGGGCGTCAATAGATGCATCACTCC
>DATMMJ010000531.1:0-11693 GCA_035569795.1 Puia sp.
TTGCAAAACTGTTCTTATCCTTTCCTTTTAGGAATACGCCGAGGTAATTATTATGATTAAGCTCACGGGAGTTATTCTTGTATATAAAAGCAGGCCCATTCTCATTATTGATTACTAAATCCAGATCTCCATCATTATCCAGGTCACCATAAGCAGCACCATTTGAAAATGATTTTTGCGTAAAGCCCCAGTTCATGCTTTCGTCTGAAAACTGCAGGTTGCCCATGTTCCTGAATGCCTTATGCAACATCGGTGTAACAGGCACTTTTTTAAGTATCTGATCAATCTCTTCTTTTTTCCCATCCAGTACCATTTTCTGAAGCACATCACTGGCGAAATAATTCATGAAATCAAGATTGGTAATATCTTTATTCACTCCATTACAAACATAAATATCATTATAGCCATCATTGTCCATATCAAACATGAGGGCCCCCCAGCTCCAGTCTGTTGCTGACACTCCACTGTAATTGGCAATGTCTGAAAATTTACCATTCCCATTATTTAACTGAAGACAGTTTTTCATATATTGATGGTAAAACCCAGCCTTAACTTTTGCGTTATAGAGATCAATATTATCAAAAGCACCAAGCGTTTTGAGCCTGTAATCGTCCGTAGGCAGCATATCGGTTGTAAATATTTCCGGATATCCATCATTGTTAATATCGGAAATATCTGCCCCCATAGATGAAAAACTTGTGTGGCCAAACCAATCCTCTAGCTCATCTTTAAAAGTGCCATTTTTCTGGTTTATGTATAAGTAATCCCGTTCGTAGGAATCGTTCGATACAAAAATATCCGGATAGCCATCACCGTTTATATCGCCAACAGATACCCCCAAACCAAAACTAATCAGGCTTCCGTGTATGCCAGCCTGTTTGGTCACTTCGGTAAAATGCCCATTATCATTGCGGTAAAGGTGGTCGCCTCCTCCTTTTAAAAAATCTGCTATTGGCCATTGGGCATCCGGAAGATCGCGCCTGTTAGAGTTATTTAAAGTGTTGACCGGGATGGGACTATTATTAATCATAAAACAATCCAGATCGCCGTCATTGTCATAATCAAAAAAAGAAACCTGCGTGGTATAGGCCGAAATATCCAAACCGTATTTGGCTGCAGACTCTGTAAAAGTTAAATCATGATTATTAATATAGAGTTTATTCTTACGGTTCCCGTCGCTCATATGGCCCGAATTGCATACGTATATATCTAACCAGCCATCATTATTAATGTCAACAAACACCACTCCCGTGCTCCACATACTGTCCTGCTTAAAACCGGCTTTATCTGTGATATCTTCAAACTTAAAATTGCCTTTATTGAGATATAGCTTATTGCTACCCATATTGGAAGTAAGGAACACATCGGCAAGTCCGTCATTATTTATGTCCCCAATAGCAACACCACCACCATTATAAAAATTCCTGAATAAAAAGCTATTGTCCTTTCTTGCGTCAACTACTTTATTATTAAAATCAATCCCCGTATCGTCTATTAATTCGAATAATGAGCTCGTCTTTTCATGTTTGCAGGAAAAGGAGAATATAAAAACCAAAAACATCATTTGCCTGCAAAAAAGTTTCATCCTTTTAAATTGTTCTCAAATTAGTGCCTAGAGTATTACACAAATACTAAAGGCCATTTAGAAATGGCCTTTAGAAAGATATGAATAGTTAGGTTTATTAAATTAATACCCTGGATTCTGTTTCAAATTTGGGTTAGCAACCAATTGAACTGCTGGAATTGGAAACAACAGGAATTTTGGATCATCTGCTGTCTTTAAAGCCCATGGCTGCAAAAATACTCCAAAACGAATTAGATCCTGTCTTCTCCAGCTTTCAAAGTAAAGTTCCTTCTGCCTCTCTGCTAATAAAGTCGTGCCGTCATAAAGATTAGACTTATTAACGAGAGTCAAAGCAGCAAGTGCTTGAGCACCTCGAGCAGTATGTAATTGGTTAACCAGTGTTAGGGCATCTGAAGCTCCACCAGCTGCTCCATTCAAGTCAGCCTCTGCCATCATTAAGAATACATCGGCATAACGGAATATGGCAAGTTGATTCGAAGCCGTACTAGTATAATGAGCATAGTCAGGATAATATTTCATAACCCGGATTCCATCACCTTCAAGAGACTTTATATTTGTTTCTGTCAAAGCAACTGTTGGAGCAAAAACTAAATTATTCCCTTTTCTGTCCTGAATCATCGCGCCAGCTTCATTATATTGCTGACCTTCTGCCAAACCAACATTTAATCCAGAGATAGGTGAAACTCCTTTAGCATTGGGTGCAGGATAAGGGACGTTTCCTTTTCTGGTATCTGTGGCATCGAAAGCGTTGTACAGATCAGCAATTGTGCTAAATCCGTTCCAGCCGGCGCCGCCATAAACGCCTGCAGCATCCCATGAGTTATAGTGCAAGCCCATCATCCAGCGTGCGGTGATACCACCATTATTGGTAAGATTTGGATTCTGAGCTGTGCCATTATTACCATAGCAAAAAATCAATTCAGTAGACATTCCACCTGTATTCGGAGCACCGAATCCTCCATTATTGGGCCCAAAATTATCAAAATAGCTAGTAGTCAGGCTGTATTTTGCGCTACTTACTATAGCTTGGCCCAAGCTATATACCTGTTGCATGTCCGCAACCACTGGAGCTGCAGGACTCTGACGGTTTAAATAAGCTTGTTTGTTCAACAAGACCTTCATCAATAGAAATCTTGCAGCATTAGGATTCGCGGTATATGCTGGGTTGCTACTTGATAGCGTTGCAATTATCCCTGTTAAATTATTAACCAAAGTATCGATTACCTGTGCGGGTGTCATTACAGGAGCTGCATCAATACCATTATAATTAGCAATTGTCCTGTATGGAACCTGGCCATATAAATCTAAATAGTAATACTGTGCTAATGACCTCAGAAAGGTCGCTTCTGCAGCTTGTTCAGGAGTAGGGCTTGAAGCCAATACAGTAGTAGCATCGCTTTCCAAAGTACCAAGTCCGTTAAAAACAGTTTGCGATTGGCCATGGGTCGCATCCCATGCATGCGCATGTAGCACACGCCATACACCATTATCATCCCAGTCACCGGCGCGGGTTGGGACCAAGCATTCATCGGTAGTATTCTCTTCCAGAGAAAATATCTGATCCTGACCGTGGAGCAATCCACTTAAATCATTATACGCTGATACTAATACGCCGGACGCGCTACCGGACGCGCCTGCATTATAAACAACAAGATTGCTATTGCCCAAACCTTCGTTTAATCTGGTACAACTAGCAAGTGATGCAATAACCAGCATTAAGGCATTCAATTTATTTTTATGAAATTTCATAATATAAAAAATTAATATTTGTAATTAATATAATGAGAATGTAAGCCCAAAAGTGATCGATCTCGCAGTTGGATAACCTATATAATCCATGCCCAAAGATGGTATCCCATTATTGTTATGATCCTGGTTAACTTCTGCGTCAAATCCCGTGTACTTTGTAATTTCAAACAAGTTCGATCCGGAAATAAAAACTCTGGAGCCCTTGATAATATTGCCAAAACTTCCCAAATTATAGGATAAAGTTGCATTCCCTAATTTAACAAAATTGCCGCTCTGTAAGAAACGGGTCGATGCCGATACAGGGTTTGCTAGACTTTCCTGCGTGCCAATCAAGGTTTTAGATATATTTTTTCCGTTGGCAATGTTACCCAGATTTGTTACGCTTACTAACGTATTGTTGAAAATCTTATTTCCAAATTGACCGTGCGTGTTAATGGACAAGCTTAGTTTTTTATATGTTACATCAGTATTCAACCCTAGTATTACATGTGGGTTAGGATCGCCTACATAACCGGATGCCTGGCTTTTAACTATTGCAATGCCATTTTGATCAAATCCCTGGAATGTCCTCAGGTAAAATACATCAATGGGTTGATTGTTGGCAATTGCCTGAGCATAAGCTGAGGAAACACCCTGCCCATTTACTCCACCAGTTAGATATAACGGTGAACTTCCCAATGCAGGATATACAAATTTGTTCTTAACATATTCAAAGTTGCCACTTATATTCCAAGTTAAGTCTTTGCTCCTTATAATTGCAATCCCAATGGAGAATTCAAACCCTTTGTTGGTTATATAACCTGGAAGATTCTTCCAAATCGTGGCCCCTTGTGAGGGTTGAGATAAAGTTCCAGGAAATAATGGGTCAGTAGTTTTCTTTGAGAAATAATCAACATATCCAAATACCCTGTTATTTAAAAATCCAAAATCAATTCCCCCATTTGCAGAGGTCAAAGTTTCCCATTTCAAACTAGAGTTTCCATAGTGTTGAACACCGACACCACCAGATCCAGGAGTACCAAGCTGCTGGGAAAATCCGGCTTGTAAACCATCTTGACCTCCAACTTGTCCCCAACCTAACCTTAAACCAAGGGTGTTGAGGAATGTGGCTTTCTTCATGAACTCTTCATTCAATATGTCCCATCTGAAACCAAAGGAAGGGAAGACCACATACCTGTTGTTAACTCCAAACTTTGTTGATCCATCATCACGTACAGTGGCAGTAATGAAATATTTATCAGCATAATTAACTTCACCTCGCCCGAAATAAGATTGCAATTCACTCTTGGGAGGGGCGTTGCTTCCTGTGCTTAAATTTGCTTGAGTACCTGCACCCATATCATTATAGTAGGTAATGTCGGGATAATTAGGTTTCCCGGGAGCATTAAAGGAATAGCCCCAGTCCGTGGTAAATTTAAAATTCAAATTTGAAGTTTCATAATACTCATACCCAGCTAATATCCTGAAATTCAAACTATTTTTCAATTTCTTTTCGTAAGTAAGCGTATGTGTGAGCGTTTGTGTAGTTAAACTGCCATTGCTAGTCTGGCCAGCACCATGACCATCATAAGAACTACCCGTAGCAGCTATATATCCCTGCAATTGCGCATCTCGTGTTGCAGCAGCAGAAGATATGCCGTATAAGAAATTATACGTTAAGCCAGGAAATATTTTATACGTAACTCCCGCTATTCCCAATAGTTGTGTTACGTGAGAATAGTCGTCTGTATAGGCTGATAAAGCTAGAGGGTTTATCTGGCCAGAGGGGTTTTTTTGGTTATACACCCCATTTTCAACTAGTGCAAGGGTAGGGTTCCAGTTCATAGCAGCACTTATCAAGTTGCCGGTACTGCCCGGGTTGGTGCTTATAGGTGCGGATTGTAATGTGTAATTCGACCCGATGAATTCGAAATTAATCTTTAATTTCTTGTCCAGAAAGTAGTGCTCACCGCTAAATGATGCATTATATTGTTGCAAACCACTTTTCAAAATAATCCCTGTTTTATCACTTGCTGAAAACGATGCACGGAATTTGCCATTTTCACCTCCGCCGCTTAGTGCGACACTATAGACAGTAGATGTCTTATTTTGCAATATCGCTTTGAATGGATCTATGGAGAGTCCAGAGTCGGACTTGAAACCATAAACTCCCAATTCAGACCTATATTGACCAGCGGACAAAATATCTGCTTTTTTCATTAAGCCAGCATAAGTACCGACAGTAACACCAGCATCAATATTCATTTTACCATTGCCTTTATTTAGCGTAATCAACACAACACCATTTTCACCACGCGCCCCATAAATTGCTGCAGAAGAAGCATCTTTTAATATATCAATCTGAGAGATGTCCCCCGGATTAAGGAAAAGCAATGGGTTGTTGGAAACAGAGCTACCGATACCGGTAATTAAATTAGGTGGCAATGGAGATGTAGCATCAATCGGAATCCCATCAACAACATACAAAGGATTGTTGCCGCTGACAATGGAGTTATTACCTCTGATTTTGGTAATGGTGGTTCCGCCTGGTTGGCCGCTGTTATCTGCAACCTGCAGTCCTGCAACTTTGCCTATCAGCAGCTCTTCCGGCGCAATAGCCCCTTTATCAAAATCTTTTGCTTTGACAGATGCCACTGATCCCGTTACATCTTTGCGTTGTGCAGATCCATATCCTATTACAACCACATCTGTTAAGGATTGTGTTGATGCTGCCAGCGAAATCTCGAAAGACTCCTTGTCGCCAATCGCGATCTCTTGTTGAGTAAACCCAACACTACTGATTACTAAAGTCTTTGCAGTTGCAGGCACATTCAATGTAAAAGCACCTGATACATTTGTTGAAGTTCCGGCCTTGGAACCCCGCACCGTAACAGTAGCTCCTTGGATCGGAACTCCTTTTTCATCGAAGATCTTTCCTGAAATTGTCTTTGTCTGAGAAAATGCAATTTGTGTTAAGATTACACAAAGCAGAAGCAGAGTGAATTGCCGCAGCAATCGTTTGATGGTCATAATCAATGGTTTAAGCAATTAATAATCAAAGTTAAAAAATCAAAACCTAATTTAACAAATTTTTTATCTTATGGTAGGTACTTTGAGACAGCGCTTTAATGATAAATGCTGCATAGAGCCTACTGTATTTTTAATTTTATTTATTTTCTCATTTTTGCATAAGGGTATAGATTTGATTTCTACTGCAAACACTTCATATACAGTCTCTTTCTCTACACATAACTCTTTAGTTTCAAATACACGCCGTTAGTCCATCCGAATCCGTCCTGATTTGGGTATTCGCCACCGCTGGCGGCAATGCCTGAGTCAACTACATTGTATTTCTCTGTTATCTTGCCCGTTCTTCTGAACACCTCATCAATAGAATTAATCCAACTTCCTTTTATTTTATTCGCCAACTCCTCAAGTCCATAGTTCATTGCTCCTTTAAAGCCTGCCCATTGAATCGGAGCCCACCCATTTGGGGCATCCCATTGCTGAGCGTTGAATGAAAGAGTTGTAACTAAACCACCCCGCTTAAGAAAACTATTTTCCAATCTTTCCAAAATATGACTGCTTTGTTCTTTTGTTGCGACCTTTAAGAATACGGGATAAACAATTGCGGCTGTTACTCTACCGGTTGGCGCACTACAACCTAAATCATAGTCAATAAATGTTTTCTCCTTTTTATCCCATAAGTATTTATTAATTGCATCCAATCTTTTCCCAGCTCTCTGATCATAATTTCTTGACTTCTCGTTTTGCTTCGCCAGGTCAAAACCTCTCGCTAATGTTTTTTCCAAATGGTGCATGAGGCAATTCAAATCAATTGGGATGATATCGGTTGTATAAATCGTGCTCATATCACTTTCATCCCTAAACCAACGACTGCTGAAATCCCAGCCAGATTCTGCCGCTGCTCTTATATGCCTGAAAATCTCCTTTTTATCATTTTTTGCATCTCTTGCTGTTACCACGTCATCTGCATACGCTTCCTGTCTCGGTTTATCCAGATTGTCCCAATACCTGTTCAAGATTTCTCCATCCTTCATCATGACTATATGGCTTTCCGCATTTTTGGTTTTATCAAGGGTCTCTTCCCCTTTCATCCAAAATTGGTATTCTTTCTCAAGCTGTGGCAGATATTTTACCATTATAACATCACCCTTCTCTTCACTTAATAATTCTACCATCAATGAAAAAAAGGGCGGCTGCGAACGGCTTAAAAAATAAGATCTGTTACCGTTAGGTATAAAGCCGTAATTATCCACTAGGAAAGCAAAATTGTTAACCATGCTTTCTATCAAGTCAATCTTTTTTGAGACTTGGAGGCCCAGCATGGTGAAATAACTGTCCCAGTAATAAACTTCCCTGAACCGACCGCCAGGCACCACAAATTGATGTGGAAGCATAATCTCTGTCCCTCCCTTATCTTCGGTGTGTTTTGTAAGAACATCCCAAAGAATTTGTATATGATCTTCAACCGTTTTCGACGGATCGCTTACAAAGCCTGTTGCCGCGCTTGCCGGAAATTGAAAATAGGTCTTGCAAAATTCAAAGAGCTTAAAATTTTTTCGGTTCTTATCTATCCTATAATGCCCTAAAATCTCACTTGTCGAAAGTTTCGGCACGCAATCAGTGAAAAACTTTTGGTCCTCAAATATTCTCTGCATCTGCACATCTACAAACAATTCTTCAAGATCCTCAATAAATAGCAAAGGCTCTTTTACATTCATGCTTCCTCCTTAACACGTGTGTCTCATACCAGCACCTGATTTGCAAATGGTGGTACTGTTATTATTTTTTTATTTTTTATTTTATCGAATATAAAAAGTGCTATAGCTAAAATTGCCATGGGTACAAGCGAAAAATAAAAAGCGGTTTTGCCTCCGTAATATTGAAATATAAAGCCTGTAATCACTGACCCCAAAGTGCCGCCCAGCGCGGAGAAGACCACAATCAATCCAGACATGAACCCATGTTTGCTCTTGGGCAAGGAAGCAAGAATGACCGAATTGACTGCAGGATATATGGGTGCCAGTAAAAAACCAATCAAAGGGAAAATATAAGCCGCAAAGGGAACATCTCCCCACCCGTTTATCGGCTTTATGGCTGCGTTACTTGCCAAAGGCAACGCCAGAAGAACAAGGACGGCCGCTGCAGCCAGACAAAAAATCAGTACCACAAACCAACTGAATTTTTTCATTACCACCCCGGCAAAAAACCTGCCCAGTGCATAGGATGCTGCAAGCACACTTGTCATTTGAATACTTATAGACGAAGGCAATTGCAATACTTTGTTATTAAAAGTGGGTAGCCAGCTCATGATGCTTTGCTCGATGAGAACATAAATAAAAGCGCAAACAAGAAATGAAACGACGACAGGAAGTATGATCAGTTTCAGCATCCCTGCAATGTCTTGACTTAGTGGCAGGGTTTTCTCTCCTTTTGCGGCCGACTCATCCAAAGGAGAAGCCAATAATAAAACGAAAGCTACGATTGAAAGGGCACCAAGCAAGTAATATACATTGAACCAGTGTCCTGACAAAGGGTTCTTGTCATCAATAAAACTGCTGAAAATGAAATAGCCCGAGAAAATGCCTACCATAAAAAAAGATTCAATAAAACTCATCATGCTTATATGCTCTTTATTGTCTTTAGTGATCAGGCCAATGGTTCCATACACAGAGACTTTTGTAAGCGCAAAACTGGCACCAGTTATCGCAAAAAGCAATTTTACAGCAATAAAAGATTTCACTGATGGAATCAAAAAACAGCCAAATGCCACCAGACCTAATGCAATGAGCATGGATTTCTTATACCCAATACGGGTAATGAAAGAAGCGACGATAAAAGAAGTAATAGCAATGCTCAGGTCCTTAAACGGCTCTAAAACGGATGCAGCTGATTCGCTAGCACCAAAATAATGCTGTGCCTGCAAAATAACCGTCCCCACGCTATTGAGTAAAATAGCAAATAGAAAGTAATTGATAAAAATCGAAAACTTAATTCTCAAAGTTGGCATGTCAATCAATTATCCATTTTGGTTATAGAGGTGTCATTGGATTCACCATCACCCATAAGCATTGAATGGTAAAGTTGCTTTGAAAAAATCAAACTAATTTCATCTCTATTTGCTTTTTCTTCATCTGTATTAAGATTTAAACATTAATTTTAAGCACCAAAGCATTAATGACATTGAAAATCGAATTTGAAATTATACATCCAGATGAAGGCAGCTCCTTTAGGCTGCTTCATACCAACACACAAGCAGAACATTACGCATGGCAATATCACTATCACCCGGAATTCGAGATCGCATGTGTGCTCCGTGGCAGTGGCACCAGGCACGTGGGAAACCATTTTAGCAGCTATGATAATGGTGATCTCGTTTTTGTGGGCCCCAACCTCCCGCATGCCGGTTTCGGGCTGAATTCACATGGGCCGCATGAAGAGATTGTTATTCAGGTCAAAGAAGAAGTATTTAATCAATCCATCACGACAAGGCCTGAAATGGCCGCTATCAAAAGGCTTTTGGACAACACAAAGCATGGTATTTATTTTACCGGCAATACAAAAGAAAAAATAACCAAAAGGCTTCAGAAGCTTTTGAAGCTTCCGCCATTCCAAAGATTTATTGAACTCATCTCCATTTTACAGTTAATGGCAACTTCAAATGAATATGTGCTCATAAATCCCGCCATAGATTTGTCCTCGCTGATAAAGAAAAACAATGCGCGCCTGCAAAAGATATTCACTTATGTCGAACAGCATTTTAATGAAGAAGTGAATATCCGCAAAGTAGCTTTGACAGCAAATTTATCGGTGCCTTCATTTTGCAATTATTTTAAAAAAACAATGGGCACCACTTTTACTGATTTTATTAACCAGTACCGCATACAGCGCGCTTGTGTATTATTGCAGCAGGAAAAAACAGTTTCAGAAACCAGTTTCGAATGCGGCTTCAACAATGTAGCGTATTTTAATAAAGTTTTTAAAACGGTTACAAATAAAACACCTTCGGAATTCAGAAAGGAAAAAAAGATTGCATCGGCCTTTTAATTTAAATCAGAGCGAGAGAGAATTGTTCATCCCTTATTTTAGTTTTAACACAGAGGCGCTTCAGTACAAAAAAGCAAAACCAGGAGTATGTTAGGTAGCGACAGTTGCTTTTTGATTTGGGCTTTTATTTTTGAAGTTGGCTCTTTAAAAAGTCAGCTAATGCAACACAGAAAATGTAAAATGCATTGCTTTCTGGGCGCTGTTGAGTCTTAAAACATAGACCCCGTTTTTTAATGAATATATATTGAAACCCAAGTCAGCGAAGGTAAGTGAGTGCGTTCCTGTGGACTGACTGCCCAGATTGAAGGCCCCGATCCTTTGGCCCATCAAATTATACAAGGCTAAACTTACGCTGCTTGAAACACCCAATGTGTATTTAATCAATGAACTACCGCTCACTACCGGGTTGGGCGATATCTGAATGCCATGCACGCTACTTGTATCTGGTGGTGGTGGATTTACAACATGTGATGAGGTATCGCTCAGATTAATATCAGTATATACTCTGTATTCACCCGGATTCAAGGAAATAGTCTGGCTGCTCCCGGTTGCTGCGATTGAATCAGTTCCTACATAATTATACCACGTGCCTGCAGTGGGGAAAGTAACACTGCCTGTTGCAGGAATGACATCAAAGTTGCCAATAACGGTTACGCTTATCCCAGAACCCGTAACCTGCAAACTTCTGAAAGCGGTGGATAAAGCATATTGCACATTCGTGGAAGACGCTAAGGAAGGAAAACTATCGCTTAATTTAAACAATCGTGCATACACATCATGCAAATGCTTTCGTCTTGCATCCTGCAGATAATCCCATCTTGGAGGCTTTGCCACCAGGCGGCAACTGCCACCGGGATCAACGGTTCCATTTGTACACCAGTTAATGGAATAATCATACCCGAGTTCACCAAACTCCCATAACATTTTTGGGCCGGGGATCATAGCCCAGAATGCAGCAGCCATTTCATTTCTGAGTAACCCAGTAGCTGTATCTTTAATGGTATAGGAACCGCTACTATTCCCGTATTGCTCATTTTTATATTGAAGCCTTTCTTCATCGTGGCTTTCCTGATAATTAATCAATCCCTGTTGGGCAACGCCAATACCAGCCTCTGTTGACCCGCTGAGATCCCATCCGGTATTATATCCCATGGTTGATTGCTCGTAACTGTAGCTCATGTTATTCCATACTATCATGCCATTATTGGCATAAACCGCCTCTTCGCTGGGAACAGCGAACATTTCCAGTATGCAATAACTGCCTGGCGAAGCTGATTGGGTCGCTGCATAGAGTGTATTCCAAATATTA
>DATMMJ010000532.1:0-2470 GCA_035569795.1 Puia sp.
TCCATTTATTCACGCACGCTTTCTTTAAATCGTTGTTATTTCTTTGTGCAGGTGTAGTGATACATTTGGTTCACAGCAATGACATCAAAGACATGGGTGGGTTAAGAAAACTAATGCCCATCACACATATCTGCTTTTTAATTGCATGTTTGGCAATTGCAGGTATTCCGCCCTTTTCTGGTTTCTTCAGCAAAGAAGAAATACTGCTAGCGGCTTACGATTCCAACAGGGTGGTTTATGGAGTCGCTGTATTTACTTCCGCATTGACCGCATTTTATATGTTCCGTTTGTATTACTCAATTTTCTGGAGCAAGGAAGTGATTATGACTGAGCCATCCCCTGACGAAGGAACACTATCTATGAAATTGACATTGATTATTTTGGGTATTTGCTCTCTAGGTGCAGGCTTTGTTCCGATTTCCAGTTGGGTTACATCTGATGGGGTTCCTCACCCTTCCGGTATTGATATCAGCTTCTCCGCATTGCCTGTGTTTTCGGCAGTCGGGGGGATTGTTCTTGCAGCATTTCTATACAAAGCACAAAATAATAGGGCTCAAAAGATTGCGTCTGGTTTTGGTGGTCTTTATAAAGCAGCTTACAAGAAATTTTATATAGATGAAATATATCTTTTTGTGACCAAGAAGATCATTTTCAACCTGGTTGGCAGACCAGCCGCATGGATTGATAAATACATCGTGGATGGTTTTATGAATTTGCTTGCAACAATAACTGTTAAAATCTCTGAGGTCATAAAGGGATTGCAGTCGGGCAAAGTGCAAAGCTACACCTTGTATTTTTTTGGTGGGATCATCGCACTGGCAATGCTATTTATTTATGTATGGAGATGATTTACTTGGCCACCGTAAAAAAACAAACCGACCGGAGCAAAGGGATTTTGCTTTGTTTTCAAGGCGCATTTTTTTCCGAAAATAATAGGAGGAGATTATTAAAATTATCATAATGAATCTTTCTTTACTGCTTATACTTCCATTGATTTCAGCTATTGCAATTTTATTCTGTAAAGGACTAAAGCAGGTAAGAAGTGTTTCTTTGGTTTTCACCGCTTCACAATTTTTACTATCGCTTGGTTTGTTTTTTGCCTACTGGAAACAGCGCAGCGAAGGAAACAGGTCCCAGTTTCTGTTCGAATATAACCACTCCTGGTTTGCGCCACTGAATATCCATTATCATGTTGGTGTGGACGGCATTTCCGTCGCGATGATATTGCTGACTGCATTTGTGGTGATTGCTGGAGTGCTGGTTTCCTGGACTCAGCAAACACTGAACAAGGAGTTTTTCTTTTTGCTTTTATTTTTGAGCGTAGGTGCTTACGGCTATTTCATTTCGCTGGACATTTTCACTTTATTCTTTTTTTTAGAATTGGCAGTGATGCCTAAATTCTTATTGATTGGAATTTGGGGCAGCGGCAAAAAAGAATACAGCGCCATGAAACTAGCATTGATGTTAATGGCTGGATCTGCATTGGTGTTTGTTGGCTTACTGGGATTATATTTCAACACAAATTTTCACGGGCAGCATAGCTTTGATTTAGTGGAAATATCACAAATGCATATCGATGTGGAAGTGCAAAAAACATTTTTCCCGTTTGCATTTATCGGCTTTGGCATTTTCACTGCCTTATTCCCATTTCACACATGGGTACCTGATGGACATTCCAGTGCTCCCACGGCGGCATCGATGTTTTTGGCTGGCATCTCAATGAAACTGGGCGGTTATGGCTGTTTGCGTGTGGCGACGTATTTGATGCCAGATGCAGCACATTATTATTCCCCGATCATCATTTTACTGGCTACCATCGCTATCCTCTATGGTGCACTGGCTACCATGATGCAAAAGGATCTTAAATACATCAACGCATATTCGTCCATTAGCCACTGCGGATTTGTGTTACTGGGTATCGGCATGTTAACCGAAACCTCTATCACCGGCGCTGTAATGCAAATGGTATCGCATGGTTTAATGACAGCACTCTTCTTTGCTGCTATCGGCATGATTTATACGAGAACTCATACCAGAATGGTAGCGCAACTGGGTGGGTTATTAAAAGTAACTCCTTTCATCTCTACGGTATTTGTGATTGCAGGTTTATGTTCTCTGGGATTACCGGGCTTCAGCGGGTTTGTTGCCGAAATGACCGTGTTTATGGGCAGTTGGCAAAACCCGGATCAATGGTTTCGTTTGGCTACCATACTGGCCTGCGCATCCATTGTAGTAACGGCTGTTTATATTTTAAGGGCTACCGGTAAAACGATTATGGGACCCATTACGGACAATCAGTATAACAGTTTGACAGATGCAACATGGAATGAAAAATTGGCGGCGGGTATTTTGATTACCGGCATTGTTGCTATTGGCATTGCGCCTTTTTGGTTATATCAGCTGATTACACCAGGAGCAGAATATATAATGCGGCATATCGAAACGGCAGTTACTCTTAAATAAAGACAGA
>DATMMJ010000533.1:0-3264 GCA_035569795.1 Puia sp.
TATGCAAAAGTATTTGCCAGGATATAGATACGCTTAGAAATGTTTAGCTATTGCATTATTTCTATTAGTAAATTACGTAATAGTCAAAAAATAAACTATGTTCTATCGTCAGTTAGGCAAATCACCATTGCGCGTAAGCGAAATTGGCTTTGGGTGTATGTCGCTGAGGGAAAATGATGCTGCAAACGAGCGTGCTATCCACCGTGCGATTGATTTGGGGATTAATTTGTTTGATACAGCAGATATTTACGGCAATGGGGACAATGAAGAATGTCTGGGAAAAGCGGTTAGCCATAAACGTACCGAAGTTGTTATTGCAACCAAAGTGGGTAATCAGCTTAGAAAAGACGGCAAGGGGATGGATTGGAACCCCCGTAAAGATTATATTATTTCATCGGTTGAACAGAGCCTGAAAAGATTAAATACAGACTATATTGATCTGTATCAGTTGCATGGGGGCACCAGGGAAGATCCCATTGAGGAAACCATTGAAGCATTTGAGACGCTGCAGCAGCAGGGCAAAATTCGATTTTACGGCATCTCCTCTATCCGCCCGAATGTGATAAGAGAATATGTGCGGCGCTCCAGCATTATTAGTGTGATGATGCAGTATAGTTTATTGGACAGAAGGCCTGAAGAAACATGCTTTGAATTGCTTGAGAAAAATAATATCGGCGTCTTGGCAAGAGGCAGCGTAGCAAAAGGACTTTTGCTTGATAAACCCGCGGAGGCATATCTGAATTATAGCGCAGCCGAGACCAGCAAGGCTGCAACTGCTGTCGATTTGTTGTCAAACGAAAAAAGAAATCCGGCGCAAACTGCTCTTCGTTTTGTGCTTAATCAAAAGTCAATTGCTGCTGCTGTGGTAGGTATAAGGACGCTGAAACAACTTGACAAGGCCGCTCGGGCTGTGGATACGCCACCTTTAACTCAAAATGAATTGAATTATTTGCAAAGTATTTTGCCAGCATGCCGGTATGAACAGCACAGATGAGATGAGGTAATAATTAAAATTATCCGTAACTTTTAAAACTAAAAACTAACGAAAATGAAAAACAAATTCATTACTGCGGTATTGCTAATGTGCTCCTCGTTTGTACATGCACAACCCGCCGATTACAAAGTTGTTTTTGACCTTACCAGCAAAGATACAATGGACCAGCGCTCCGTCGTAAGGTGGCTCAATGAGATCTCCAATCCAAATCCTAACGCAAAGTTGGAAGTGGTGATGTACGGTCAGGGTTTCAATTTTGTTCTCAACAGATCTGTATACGCAGATGCGATAACAAAACTTGCTGCAAGCAAGAATATTTCATTCAAAGTTTGCGACATCTCACTTAAAAATAACAAGGTCGACAAAAGCGACTTGCTTTCTTGTGTGGAAGTTGTTCCGGACGGTATTTATGAGATCATTTCCAAACAAAAGCAAGGATGGGGCTATATTAAAGCGGTTCATTGATTATGGTTATCTCGCAAAGGCACGAGAGACAAAAGAGGGTAAGTTTTAAGAGTGCCACGGACCATTCTTGTCATTTTTTCAGCCTAAGTCCTCCCCAACACGTATTAAAATTCTTATATGTAATCCTTGCGTGCAGCATTTGAGGTTTAATTGCGGTCTTAATCCTAGTATTTTTACGGTATTAACAACCCCAGCAAATGCCATTCATTAAAAACCCTTATTTTCATACTCAAAATCATAGACATGGTAGCAACAGATCTGACGCAACAATTTGAGCAGGCTGAGGAAGAAAGCAAAAATTTAAGCGAGCGCCCCAGCAATGATTCTTTGCTACAACTATATTCGCTTTATAAACAAGCTACTATTGGCGATGTGAATACGGACCCACCCAGCAATCCGTTTGATTTTGTGGCAAAAGCAAAATACGATGCCTGGATCGGATTAAAAGGCAAGTCAAAAGAAGCCGCTTCCCAAGAATATATAAACCTCGTGAATAAATTGAAGTCCTGAAGACAATCAGTGCGCATCATGCAGGAAAGTATTTTACCATTTTTGCGCTGTCCAGTAACGCGCAGCGTACTTTCTCTACAGATAATCAGCAAAAGCCAGAAAAATTATAACGATACTGCAACAGAAATAATAACTGAAGCGATTTTATGGGCTCAGGATGGTTTTTTTTACCCGGTCATCGGAGGCGTACCACGCCTTATTGTTGAGGCATGCGTTGATTACAAGGAGTTTTTGCAAAAACATATCCCTGATTTTATTGAAAGAAAAAAAAATCTTGGTAAAACCCATAGCGAGGTTATTGCATATGCGGCACGGAAAAACAGCCGCACAAAAAAGAGCTTCGAACTGGAATGGAGCATTTTCAACTACGATCATGACAAAACCTGGGATGCAGATACAACGGGAATGGTGAACCGATTTCTTAAAGAGACTGATGAAACCCTTAGCAGCCTTAAAGGCAAGCATATTTTTGATGTTGGATGCGGAAATGGCATATTAGACGTTTTAATAACAAGACTGGGTGCATCTGTCCTGGCAATGGACTTGAGTCTGAGCGTTGAAAAGGCTTACGAACAGAACGTGGAAAAAAATGTGTTTTTTATTCAAGGAGACGTTCAGTTCCCTCCTGTTGCCTTGGAGCAATTTGATATTGTCCAATGTAGTGGCATCCTCATTCATACAAATAATACAGAATCCTCTTTCACAAGTATCGAGCCCAGTGTGAAAGAAGGGGGGAAACTGAGTATCTGGCTTTATCATCCACGAAACAATTTTGTCCACAATTTATTTAATAGGGTACGAAATGTTACATCCCGATTGCCACTTAAAGTGCAGTATTACCTGTATTTGTTTACCTTGTTCCCGCTCAGTTTTGTGATAAAAAGATTGAAGGGCAATAAGCAAAATTCCCGTGAAATGATGGTGAATATCCTTGATTGGTTCACGCCGCAGTACCGTTGGGAGCATGGGCATGAGGAAGCCCTGTCCTGGTTCGAAAAAAGAGGCTATGTCAATATAAAAATTACTACGGATGAATTATTCGGTTTTAATATCACTGGGGTCAAAGGCACCCCTAATGCAAATTAGTGAGCTGTTTTTCCAATTAGCTGGTAACTAAACCAGTGATGCGAAGGCTTTGATTTTGCAATCTGCCGAGCCTATCCAATTGTTCGTGAAAGAATTGTTTGCCCCTTGCATTAGGGATCCCTTGTCTGGTTCCATAAAGATTCGACCTATTGTAAAAGGGCGAAAGCGAATGGTTAAAAATATTGAGTATACACCTCGTCAAACATTTT
>DATMMJ010000534.1:0-4247 GCA_035569795.1 Puia sp.
AGTATTTGTGCACAAAAAATTTCCCTGATCCGGAGCTGATGATAAGAACCAGTGGGGAATATCGCATCAGTAATTTTTTGCTCTATCAAATGGCCTACACCGAATTATATTTTACTGATACACTCTGGCCCGATTTCAGAAAGGAACAATTATATGAAGCCATTCTTGATTTTCAAGGCAGGGAACGCCGCTTTGGCAAAACCAGCGAACAACTGAAGTGAGATACAAACCTTGAAAAACACCCCAGCGCTAACAAATTAAACCTTGAAAAGCCTTATTGTGGCTGTTTTTTAACAAACACTTTTAATTAATCAACTTAATTTGCCGCTCTAAAAAACCGACTGGATGTTACGAAGTTTACTGATTTGTTTTCTCTTGTTTTTCTTTTGCTTCTTTTTAACAAATAACACTGCTTTTGCTCAGGTAACCGACACCACCCGTCCAGTTTCCATCGATCCGGATTTGCTTGCTCTCTCCAACTCCAAAATATCTAAGGAATTTATCATTGCGGGTATAAAAATTACCGGCACAAAATACCTTGATGAGGCCCTGCTCACATCTATTTCCGGGATTACCGTTGGTGATAAGGTAGTTATTCCGGGTGGTGATAATTTCAGCAAAGCCATTAATAATCTCTGGAAACAAAATCTTTTTTCAAATATTGCCATATACATTACAAAGCTTTCCGGTAATGATATCTATATTGAGATAAATGTTACTGAAAAACCGCGACTCTCTAATTTTTATTTTAAAGGGGCAAGCAAATCTGAATCCGATGACCTGCAGTCAAAAACCGGTCTCATAAAGGGGCGCGTGGTCACCGAGAACATGAAGCGGTCGGCAATTGAATACATTCAAAAATATTATGCTGAAAAAGGCTATCAGAGCGTTACAGTGAATACGAGCGAAGTGCGGGACGCTGCTTCGGCCAATTCGGAATCCCTTACATTCAACATACAAAAAGGCCAAAAAGTACATATCAACGAAATCAGTTTTTTTGGCAATAATTCGTTTTCGGAAAGCAGGCTAAAAAGGCAATTAAAGGATACAAAGGAACTGACGCATATCACGCTTTTCCCGACCGTGGACAGCAGCACCTACGGCCCAAAAAAGACAGTCACCTTCAAACAGTACCTGGACAACTGGGGCTTTCTTTCCTTCACTCAAACAAGAGAATTCCTGGACCCCTATTTCCGGTTCAAATTGTTCAGCGCCTCTAAATTCAATGCGCAAAAATATTTGGGCGACAAGCAAAAAGTATTGGACTATTATAACTCACTGGGTTACCGCGACGTCACTATCGTCGCCGATACACAGTATTATAATAAGAAAGGCCAGATGAATATCGACATTAAAGTGGACGAGGGCCACAAATATTATTTTGGGAACATAACCTGGAAAGGCAATACAAAATATCCTGATTCCATTTTAAATGTGGTGATGGGCATTAGGAAAGGAGATGTGTACAACCTGGATATCATTAATAAGAAATTAGGCATCCACCTTTCCGCTGAAGGTGGCGATATCAATGGCTTGTACCAGGACGACGGTTATCTGTTTTTTCATGTTGATCCGGTGGAGACCGCGGTATACAACGACACCATAGATTTTGAAATACGCATGGTGGAAGGCCCACAGGCGACCATCAAGAATGTAACCATTACCGGTAATGAAAAAACAAAAGAATACGTAATCCGGCGTGAGCTGAGGACGATACCTGGAGAAAAATTCAGCCGTACCGATCTTTTGCGCTCTCAGCGCGATATCGTAAACCTTGGTTTTTTTAACCAGGAAAAAGTAACTCCCGTGCCCGTTCCCAACCAAGAAGACGGCACCGTGGATATTAACTGGAGTGTGGAAGAAAAATCTGCTGATCAGCTGGAATTATCTGCTGGCTGGGGCGGAGGCATTGGGCTTACAGGAACAGTTGGTATTTCGTTTAATAACTTTTCCATAAAACAAATCTGGAAAAAGTCCGCATGGGACCCTTTGCCTACAGGCGACGGCCAGAAGCTGAGCCTGAGGGTACAATCTAACGGCAAAGCCTATCAGTCTTACAACGCATCATTCACGGAGCCATGGTTTGGTGGCAAAAAAAACAATTCGTTGACATTTAGTTTGTATCGCAGCGTCTTCCGCACAGGAGGTTTCAATTATAGTACCAACACCTATAAATTCAGCGATACCAATTCCTTAAAAAATATTGGAGCCACGGTGGCTTTAGGCACAAGGCTTAAATGGCCTGATGATTATTTTACACTCACCTATTCTTTGAGTTTTGTGCAGTACGATTTGACCAACTATTCACTCTTTTCGAGTAATTTCAGAAACGGTAATTCAAAAAACCTGAGCTTCAAGATTGCGCTTAGCCGGTATTCTCTTGACCAGCCGACTTTTCCTCATTCGGGGTCAGATTTGCTTTTAAGTCTTCAGTTTACACCTCCATGGTCGCTCATCAATCCAAATATAACGCCTACCCAGAGCTTTGAGCTTCCTGAATATCATAAATGGAGGTTCAATTATGATTGGTATATTCCAATCGGCAAACCCATGGGAGCTGATAAAACCCGCCAGTTTGTGCTGAAAACATCAGTAAAGTATGGCTTTATGGGGCGTTACAATAGCAATCTTGATTATTCGCCTTTCGAGCGTTTCCAACTTGGCGATGCCGGGCTCACAAATAACTTTGGCCTGTTAGGCTACGAGATCATATCGCAGAGAGGATATCCTGTATATCAAAATTCTGACCCGAAAGTAAACCCGGATCAGCAGATATCCCAGCAGTTCTTTGTGCTATTTAACAAATACACGCTGGAAATGCGTTATTCTTTTGTAACCAATCCAAGCAGCACGATCTATGGCGAGGCGTTTTTTGAGGCTGCCAACGGATGGTCCGATTATACCAGTTATAATCCTTTCCGTTTGCGCAGAAGCACGGGCGTCGGTCTGCGGTTCTTCCTTCCTATGTTTGGCCTGCTTGGATTTGATTATGGAATTGGCCTGGACAGGATCCAAAACGGTTCGCTTAAAAATGCCAGCCGCTTTACGTTTATGTTAGGGTTTGAACCACAATAATTGCTAAATTCCCAGTTTAAAAAATTGTTGACTCATGAAAAAAATAATCTTTCTCGGCCTTATAGTTTGCTCTTTTGCTTTCACTGCACAAGGGCAACGGTACGCTATTGTTGATACAAAATATATTTTGGGTAAGATGCCGGAATACTCCGACGCGCAAAAAAGACTTGATCAGGTATCTGAGCAATGGCAGAAAGAAATTGATGACAAGCAGGAAGTTTTGACTAAGATGTATAAAGAATTTGAGGCGGAACAGGTGATGCTCTCTGATGATCTGAAAAAGAAAAGGGAAGATGAGATATATAACAGGGAAAAAGAAGTCCGGGATCTCCAGCGAAAGCGATTTGGCTTTGAAGGCGATTTATTCAAAAAAAGACAGGAGCTTGTAAAACCCATCCAGGACAAAGTCTATAACGCTATCCAAAAAATTGCCATAAACAGGATGTATGACTTTATTTTGGATAAAAGTGAAGGAATAACCGTTATCTTTGCCGACCCAAAATTGGATAAGAGTGAGGATGTATTGAAAGAACTTGGCATCAAATAATAAACCCTTTTAACCATATCCTCAAAACATATTATCTATTCAATCAAAATTTAAAAAAAACATCAAACAGCCCCGTGGCTTTGCATGATGCATTAAAAAAACATTAAAAAAATGAAAAAGATTGTTTCTCTCGTGCTATTGGCCGCAGGCCTCCTGTTAACAAACAGTAACGCAAAAGCACAAGTTAAAATTGGTTATGTGAGCTTAGCCGAATTTTTGCCCAGCATGCCGGAATATAAAAAAGCAGATACTTCCATGCAGGATTACCGCAACGCACTTGCACAGAACTACGAGGATATGAAAAAAGAGTTGAATCAGCAGGATAGTATTCTTGCTTCCAAAGACACACTAAGATACACCAAGGCGCAACTTGAGCTGAAAAGAAAAACTTTTGGTGAACTGTATCTGAAAGTACAGAGCTATCAGCAGCAGGCACAGGACCAACTGCAGCAAAAGCAACAGGAACTGATTGCTCCGGTGCAAAAGAAAGCGCTCGATGCAATACAGGCAGTCGCAAAGGAAAACGGGTATACTTATGTCCTGCAGAAAGAGGCCCTGTACGCCTACCCGCTGGCGGAGGATATCCTCCCACTGGTAAAGAAAAAATTAGGCATTAGATAAGTTT
>DATMMJ010000535.1:0-4319 GCA_035569795.1 Puia sp.
CCAAAACAAATTCATATTGATCAGGGGCGTTTGCAATGCCAGGCAAGAACCTTGTGTGAAAGGGGCTGCCCTTATGGAGGCTATTTCAGCTCAAATGCATCGACTATACCCTGGGCTGCAAAAACTGGCAACTTGACATTGCGGCCTGATTCTGTTGTGCACTCAATTATTTATGATGATAAAAAAGGCAAAGCAATCGGCGTTCGCGTTATTGATTCACATACCAAAGCCTCAACAGAATATTTCGCAAAGGTCATTTTTGTAAATGCGGCATGCTTAAATTCAAATCTTATACTTCTTAATTCAACTTCATCGAGGTTCCCGCATGGGTTTGGCAATGACAATGGCTTGCTTGGAAAATATATTTGCTTCCACAATTACCGGGGTACTTTGAATGCATCTATGGATGGCTATCTTGATTCTTATTATTATGGCCGCAAACCGACTGGCGCGATGTTGCCCAATTTCAGGAATGTGCACAAGCACGAAATGGATTTCATGCGTGGTTATATGGTCCACTTCACTGCGGGCCGGGGCAATGCAAACCTTGCGGATGGGAAACCTGAAATAGGGGGTGAATTCAAAGATGGAATTACAGAAGCCGGCGGCTGGGGCGTATTTATGATGATGCAAGGAGAAACGATCCCGAAAGCGACCAATCATGTAAGATTGAGTACGGATAAAAAAGATGATTGGGGCATTCCGTTGCTAGTTACTTCCGTGGATTACGATGACAATGATGAAAAAGTGCTGAAAGATTTCTTGGAGCAAGGAAAAGAAATGCTTGAAAAAGTCGGATGTACAAACATCAGACAAAACGATAGCAAACAGGCACCGGGACTTGATATCCACGAAATGGGCGGATGCAGGATGGGCAAAGACCCTAAGACTTCTTTATTAAATAAGTGGAGCCAGTTCCATAATTGCAAAAATGTTTTTGTAACGGATGGATCATGCATGGTATCAACCAGCACGCAAAATCCATCGCTTACTTTCATGGCGCTTTCTGCAAGGGCTGCTGATTATGCGGTGAAGGAATTGAAAAAGGGAAACATGTGACGATTGGCAAATTTGGGAAAGGCCCATAAGAAAATAGGAAACAGGAAATAGGAAATTTAAAATGATAAAGTAAAATGCCTGATACATTAAATGTGAACATCAAAGCTACCGCGCAAAACACTTATGACGCCATTGTGATCGGTTCCGGCATTAGTGGGGGCTGGGCCTCCAAAGAATTGACTGAAAAAGGCCTTAAGGTTTTAATGCTTGAGCGGGGAAGGAATTTTGAGCATATCAAAGATTATAAAAGTGCAAGCAAAGACCCCTGGCAATTTGAGCATCGTGGTAGGGCTACTCAGGAGCAATTGAAAGAACGCCCCATTATCGCAAGAACATGGGGAAAGCAGGAAGCCATTATGGATTATTGGGCAAAAGATATCGACTGTCCTTATACGGAGGTTAAACCGTTCAAATGGTGGAGATCCTACCAGTTAGGAGGCCGCTCCATTTTATGGGGCAGGCAATCTTACCGGTGGAGTGATTTTGATTTCGAAGCAAATGCAAAGGATGGATGGGCCATTGACTGGCCAATCCGATATAAAGATATTTCTCCCTGGTATGATCATGTAGAGAAATTTATTGGCGTCAGCGGTTCGGTCGAAGGTCTCCCGCAATTGCCGGATGGACATTTTCTTCCGCCCATGGATTTGACTTGCGTTGAAAAAGATGTAGCCGCGAGGATAAAAGAAAAATTCAAAGACCGAAACATGATTATAGGCCGCACTGCAAATTTGACCGCGCCTATTCCAGGAAGAACGCAATGCCAATTCAGGAACAGGTGTTGGGAAGGTTGCCCTTTCGGAGCTTACTTCAGCACACAATCTTCAACCTTGCCTGCTGCGCGGGCGACAGGCAACCTGACCGTGAGACCTTTTTCAATCGTCACAAAAGTTTTGTATGACAAGGATAAAAGGAAAGCAACAGGTGTTGAGGTTTTAGACGCCGAGACAAATCAAACATACCAATACTTTTCAAAAATTGTTTTTGTAAATGCATCTGCTTTGAATAGCGCCTGGGTACTCATGAATTCAGCAACAGATGTTTGGCCCGATGGGCTGGGTAGCACTAGCGGTGAGCTAGGCCATAATGTGATGGATCACCATTATAATCTGGGAGCCAGTGGCGTGATGGAAGGTTATGAAGACAAATATTATTATGGCCGCAGAGCGAATGGCTTTTATATTGTGCGCTTCGCGAATTTATTCGGGGATAAAAGAGATTTTCTTCGTGGCTTTGGCTATCAGGGTGGCGGCAGTCGTGAAGGCTGGAGCCGGGATGTGGCGGAAATGAGTATCGGTGCGGATTTCAAGGAGGCATTAACAGAACCTGGACAATGGACAATTGGGATGACCGGTTTTGGCGAACTCCTGCCATATCACGAAAATAAAATCTCCCTGGACAAAAATAGAAAAGATAAATGGGGATTACCCGTGCTTGCTATGGATGTCGAGCTCAAAGAAAATGAAAAGAAAATGCGCAAAGACATTGTTTCAGAAGCAAAGGCAATGTTCGAAGTGGCAGGAGTAAAAAACATCCGCACCTGGGATGGAGGGCATGAAGTGGGGGATGGCATCCATGAAATGGGTACAGCAAGGATGGGAAAGGATCCAAAAACTTCCGTTCTGAATGCGCATAATCAGGTTTGGGACGCTAAAAATGTTTTTGTAACGGACGGGGCCGCTATGGCATCCTCTGCGTGCCAGAATCCTTCCCTTACTTATATGGCGTTAACTGCACGTGCGGCTAATTTCGCTGTAGATGAATTGAAGAAAGGAAATATTTAAGCTATGGCTTTAATGATTTTTATTTCGATATTAAAACCAGAACAATTAATTTTATAACCAACAAGTAAATTTTACATTATGAACAGACGAGAAGCTTTGTCAAGTGTTGCGCTCTTATTAGGAGGCACGATCATAGGCGCGGAAGCTTTTTTATCAGGATGCAAAGCTGGGGAAAGCAAACTTGGTGCAAGCCTTAACCTCACGCCAAATGACATTTCTTTTTTAGATGAAGTTGGCGAAACTATTCTTCCGACCACCGCTTCCTCTCCTGGCGCGAAAGCAACCAAGATTGGTGAATTCATGAGGACGATCGTAAATGATTGTTATGAGGAAAAGGACCAGAAAATATTTCTGGATGGGATGCAGAAATTAGATGCAGCAAGCAATACAAAGAATGGAAAGTCTTTTCTTTCTTCCGATGACAAACAGCGCCACGATCTGCTGGTTGATCTGGATAAGGAACAAAAAGAGTACGCCCACAAGAAAAAGCCTGAAGACCCTACCCATTATTTTCGGATGATGAAAGAACTAACCTTATGGGGGTATTTTAGTTCTGAAGCAGGTGCAACCAAGGCGCTGCGCTATATTGCCGTTCCAGGAAGATATGAAGGATGCATACCTTATAAAAAAGGAGATAAGGCCTGGGCTACTTAGCTCTTACATTAAAAGAAACCTTTTTATAAACCTTTTAAGCAGAAAACAGCAATGCTTAAAAGGTTTTTTGTTTGGGTGTCAATCCGAACTGCATTTTGGATGACCGATATGATGATTTAACCTGTTTGTGTAGTAAGTTTGCAAGGCACCACTCAAACGCCAACGCTTATGGGATTTTTGCACCTTAAGAAAAAATTTTTTCTGATTGCTTTTTTTTCCGCTAGCATTTCTGTTGTATTCGGATGGGGCTCCTGGGGGCATCAGCACATCAATCATGCTGCTGTTTTTGCGTTGCCTGATGAAATGCGGCCCTTTTTCTATAACCACATTGATTTTATCACAGAAGAGTCAGTAGCGCCAGATCTGAGGAAATATACTTTAAATGACCTGTCAGAGGGCCCGCGCCACTACATTAATTTAGAGATTTTTGGAGTCAGTACAATGGATAGCCTGCCATCAAATATGCAGCAGCTAAAAGCAAAATACAGCGATTCGGTCCTGCAGAAGGCTGGCAGCCTTCCTTGGTATATACTGCAAATGGAAGAAAAGCTTACAAAGGCTTTTCAGGGAAAAAGAAAAACTGAAATTATTTTTGTTGCAGCAAACCTTGCACATTATATAGGCGATGCGAATATGCCTTTGCACACATCTTTAAATCACGATGGACAGCTTACTAATCAAAAAGGCATACATGCTTTCTTCGAAGGCCAGTTGCCAGAGCTTTTCGGTAAAGATTATAATCTGTATACAGGAAATGCAAAATACATTGATGATGCATCAAAAGAAACGTGGCGCATGGTTCAGGCTTCATTCCTAAAAGCT
>DATMMJ010000536.1:0-3064 GCA_035569795.1 Puia sp.
GGTTGTTACGGACAAGAAATAAGTTAGAAATACTAAAATCTACATCCGAAATTCGAAATGAAGTATTTCATATGAATTTCGGATTCTTTTTAAAATTTAGATTGTAAGCATTAAAAATCATGTTGAGAGTTGGCTTAACAGGAGGTATTGGCTCTGGCAAAAGCACAGTCGCAAAAATATTCGAAGTGCTGGGTATCCCTGTTTATTATGCTGACGTCGCAGCCAAAAGACTCATGAATGAAGATGAAGGATTGAGACAGCAAATCAGTACACATTTTGGTAGCGACGCCTATAGAGATGGCAAATTGAACCGGAGCTTTATTGCCAAAATGGTTTTTAATGATAGAGAAAAACTAGACTTACTCAACTCATTAACCCATCCTGCAGTTATGCATGATAGTGAGGAGTGGATAAAAGCGCAAGTTGCCCCTTATGCGATCCGTGAAGCAGCGCTCATTTTTGAAAGTGACATCCATAAACATCTTGACTATGTTATTGGCGTTTCTGCGCCCGAGTCGTTGCGCATACAGCGGACAATGAGAAGGGACAACAACACAAGGGAAGAAGTGGTGGCGCGGATGAAAAACCAAATGGATGAGCAGACCAAAATGCAGCTCAGCGATTTTGTCATTTATAATGATGAACTGCAGTTGGTGATGCCTCAGGTTTTGTTGTTACATAAAAAATTGTTAAATGAAATGCCACAGAAAAAATGAAGTGGTGAAATTTACCTGAGCTTCCGTGTAAATAGAGTTTTAACTTTGAAAAAAAAAATTGCGTTATTTACGTTCCCTTAATCAATATTTCTGGAAATACCGATGGCGTCTGCTCCTCGGCCTAGCGTTCATCATTTTATCAAACTATTTCCGCATCCTGTCCCCCCAGGTAACAGGCTATGTAGTCAACGCGGTGGAAAAAGAACTAATTGACAGCATTAATCGAAAAACCATTGCAAGCCCAGCAAAGGATAGAGCAATCATCGCAGAAGAAAAAAAACAAAGAAAAGACACGATCAATTATGATATCCTCGTAAAAAAATTTATCCGTCGGCTGAGTACAGACAAACCAACATTTGCAAAAAAAGTGATCATTTGCTCAGTCACGCTTTTAGTGCTGGCACTTATCAGCGGATTTTTTTTATTTCTCACCCGGCAAACAATCATTGTAATGAGCCGGCACATAGAATACGATCAGAAAAATGAAATCTACCAGCATTATCAAAAACTAGATTTGAATTTTTACAAAATGCACAGCACCGGGGACTTGATGAGTCGTATGGCAGAAGACGTTAGCCGGGTTCGCATGTTTACAGGGCCTGCTATTATGTACCTGAGCAATTTATTAGTCGTGATTGGATTCAGCCTATTTTTTATGATCCGCAAAGATGCATTACTTACTTTGTACGTGCTAACGCCGTTACCGATCCTGGCATTCACAATTTATTACGTGAACACCATTATTAACAAAAAAAGCGAGCACATTCAGGCATTGTTGAGCAACCTTACAACAAATGCGCAGGAATCATACAGTGGCATACGTGTTATCAAATCTTTTGTGCAGGAAAAAGCGATGTTGCATTTTTTTGAAAAGAACAGCGAGGATTACAGACGCAACGCGACCGATCTTGCAAAAATAGAATCTATCTATTTCCCTTCCATGGGACTGATGATTGGCTTAAGCACTTTGCTCACCATTATGATTGGGGGTTTTTATGTTATTTATGGCAAGCATAATACAGATATTGGTACCATTACAGAGTTCGTGATTTATATCACGATGCTGATGTTCCCCGTGAGCGCAATCGGCTGGGTGGCAAGCATGACCCAGCGAGCGGCTGCTTCACAAAAGCGGCTAAATGAATTTATGGAAACTGCTCCACAAATAAAAAACCCCGAGCAAGCTATTTCAAAAAAACTGGATGGAGATATTTTGTTTGACAAGGTAGAATTTGTGTATCCGAACACGGGCATCCATGCGCTGAAGGATTTTAATCTGCACATTAAAAAAGGGCAGAAGGTTGCGATTGTCGGAAGAACGGGAAGCGGCAAGACTACCATCGCCCAATTGTTGCTACGCATGTATGACCCGACAAAAGGAACGCTTTGGATAGATGGGGTTGACATCAAAAAGCTCGATCTGCAAAATCTGCGCAACCAATTGAGCTATGTCCCACAGGACGTTTTTTTGTTTAGTGACACAGTCTCTGGCAATATCCAGTTTGGCCTGGATAGTAAAAAGGAAGACAAGGTGAAACAAGCCGCGATCCAGGCATGCGTTGATAAAGAAATAATGGGGTTCCAAAATCAATATTCGACGATGATAGGGGAGCGCGGTGTAACACTCAGCGGAGGCCAGAAGCAACGTATCTCTATCGCCCGTTCTTTAATCAAAGATCCGGAAATAGTAATATTCGATGACTGCCTCAGCGCCATCGATGCAAGGACTGAAAAAGAAATCCTGCACAACCTCTATCAATACCTGAAAAACAAAACGGCGATAATCATCACGCACCGAATCTTCTCTCTGTTCGATTTTGATTTGATTGTGGCCGTAGATGAAGGCGCAATCGTCGAGACCGGCACCCACCAGGAGTTGATGGCGTTGAATGGCTACTATGCTTATTTATATGAGCAGCAACAGCACGAGAAAGAGGAAAATACGCGTATTTAGCACAGTTAATATTTTTCCTTCTTATTTCTTCTCCTAAATTTTGCCAATTCCAAAACAGTACTATATTTGTAGCTACTATAAATAGATTCATCTCATCAAAAAAAATTAATTATTGTGGCGTACGAAAATAATGACAAAAGAATGGAAAGCGTTTACTCTAAGCGCATCAGAGCTGGAAAAAGAAGGACTTATTTTTTTGATGTGAGAGCAACCCGGGGCAACGATTATTACCTGACAATCACCGAGAGCCGGAAAAAATTCAATGAGGATGGGTACGATAGGCATAAGATATTTCTGTACAAGGAAGATTTCAACAAGTTTATAAAAGCCCTTGGCGAATCTATTGATTATGTGAAAACAGACCTGATGCCGGATTTTGATTTTGACGCATACA
>DATMMJ010000537.1:0-3634 GCA_035569795.1 Puia sp.
GAGTTTGACAAAGTGAAAGCTTTGCTGGCGGCACATTGCAAAACAGAATATGCAGTTGAAAAGGCAAAAGACCTTCTCGTACATACCAGCAGGGAATATATTGAACTGGAATTGCAACAGTCGCATGAATTTAAGTTGCTTTTGCAGAGCGCGCAATATTTCCCGAGCGATTCTGTATTGAATTTATCAAGGCAATTGAAATTGCTTGGCATCCCGGGTGCAGTCCTTTCGGCAGAAGATTTTCTGGAGATCCGCAAGCTGGCTGAGCACATGAAAAATATTTTTCGATGGTTTGATGTAGAAAGAAAGGCTGCATATCCGGCTTTGGCCAAAGTGATCGCGCATACCCGTTATGAGAAGGCCATCACTTTAATGATTGATGAAGTGCTTAATGAAGCAGGGATTGTGAAGGACAATGCGTCCGTAGAATTATCCAATATCAGGATGAGCTTATACCGCAAGCGCAATGAACTCCGCCGCATGTTCGATCGAATCTTATCAAAGCTGAATAAATCCGGTTTCGTTGCTGATACGGAAGAAGCGTTTTTAAATGGCAGGAGGGTGGTTGCGATTTATGCAGAGCACAAACGCCAGGTGAAGGGCATCCTGCATGGAGAAAGCGATACAAAAAGGACTTCTTTTATGGAGCCTGAAGAAACGATCGGCCTGAATAATGAAGTCTTTTCCCTGGAGCATGCAGAAAACCGTGAAGTACATCGCATTCTCCGCGAACTGACCAGCAAACTTTCCTTTCATGCATTGCTGCTGACAACTTACCACGACGTTTTAGGGGAGTACGATTTCATTTCTGCGAAAGCAAGACTTGCTATTGATATAAATGGCAATTATCCCTTGCTCCACGATAAAGCGCATGTTCATTTAAAAGAGGCATTCCATCCCTTATTATACCTCTACAATAAAAAAAGTCACAAGCCGACTATTCCTACAAACATTGAGCTGAATGAGAACAGACGCATACTGGTTATTTCCGGCCCGAATGCTGGTGGAAAAACGGTTACATTGAAAACGGTCGGTTTGCTCCAACTGATGGCTCAAAGCGGGTTATTAATACCTGTTCATGCAAATTCAGAAATTGGTATTTTCAAACAATTGATGATTCACATTGGCGACACGCAAAGCCTGGAATTCGAATTGAGTACCTACAGCTCTCATTTGATGAACATGAAATATTTTATGGAGAATGCAAATGGCAAAACCTTATTTTTTATTGATGAACTTGGCAGCGGAAGTGACCCTAATCTCGGTGGTGCATTTGCTGAAGTGATACTAGAGGAGTTGGTAAGAAAGCATTCGCTCGGCATTGTTACCACCCATTACCTGAACCTGAAAGTAATGGCAAACAAGACCCCAGGCATTATCAATGGCGCTATGGCCTTTGATGAAAAGAATCTTCAACCTTTATATAAACTGATTATCGGAAAACCGGGATCCTCTTATACATTTTCGATTGCGGAGCGCATCGGTCTTGGGCCCCAACTGATAAAACGTGCAAGAACCTTGGTTGACGAAGATCATTTTCGGCTGGATAAATTGCTGAACCGCACCGAACAGGATTTGCAGAACCTTGAAAAAGAAAAAAAAGAATTACAAAAACTGTTGAAAGAAAATGAACGGCTGAAAAAAGAAATGGAGATCCTTATCAATAAAGAAAAACACCAGCAACAAGTTGAACTGTTGAAACAGCAAAATCAAATTTCTGAAGATCGTATTGTATATTTAAAAGACATGGAACGCAAACTCAAACAAATCATTTTTGATTGGCGCAAGGCAGAAAATAAAAGTGAAGTGATAAAACAAATGCAGGCGCTGCTTTTCAAGCAAAAAGAAAAGCAGGTAAACGAAAAAACAAAAAAGAAATTCGATTTAAAATATACTGAAGTAGGAGGCGAAGCAAAAAAAGGGGATAAAGTGATGATGAATAAAAACCACCAGGTGGGCATAGTCAAAGAGGTGCGTGGGAAAAAAGCCGTTGTGCAATTAGGGCTTATCCCTATCACGCTAGAATTAAGCGATCTAACTGTTGTGAAGGACAAAATAGATCAAAAAGTCTGAAAACATTGGATCGTGCCAGATTGAACTGTCGCTTCTAAGTTAACCTGTAAAGGCCAGAATGTGCTCAGCTACAATTTGTACTTAAAGAGAGAGTTGATATTACAATTGTAGCTATTTTCCGAACTAGTCACCTCCTCTTTAGGGCGAATTAAATGAGGAATTATCTTCAATTAACACCCATGTATAGTTTTTTTAGGATTTATTCATTCATCTGTATAGCTAAGGCCGGACGAGTCAATGTATTTTATAAGTGAACACTTAATGTATCGAAAACGTACATCTTTTACTTTCTTTAAGTTCACAACTTATTGCTTTTCAGATTAGTAAGTAAATGGCATTTTTCTTGGCGTATTTGCATGTTACTCTTGCTCAACTCTTAATATTACTCCCACTATGTTAAAAAATTATTTAAAAACAGCATGGCAAAATTTACGCAGCCATAAATCCTACGTTGCAATTAATACTATCGGGTTAGCAATAGGCATTGCAGCCTGTCTGCTTATTTTCTTATTAATGCAATATGAAACAAGCTTTGATAATTTTCATAAAAACAAAGAACGCATTTACAGAGTCGCAGGGGCAACAAAAACCAAGAATGGAATGAATTATTCGGAAGGGAGTGCCTTTCCCGTCGCAGAGGCCTTGCGAATAGACTATCCGCAACTCGAACATGTTGCCCGCGTATATGGACGGAATAATCAGCAGATAACTTTACTAAATGATAAAGCGAATGCACCACAAAAAAAATTTAAAGAAAATGTATTTTTTGCTGAGCCTGAGTTTTTCGACATATTCAATTTTCCCTTCCTTGCAGGCAATTCAAAAACTGCTTTATCAGAAATAAATACTGCAGTTATTACACAGGAGATTGCAGAAAAATATTTTGGAGATTGGCATACAGCCATAGGTAAATTCATTAAGTATGATAATGATAAAGATAAAGTTTGCAAGATAACAGGCGTCCTGAAAAATATTCCTGCTAATACTGACTTTCCCATACAGGTTGTGCTTTCTTTTAAAACTTCCAAGGGCGAGGACGGTTCAACGGATTGGTCAAGCCAGGACGGATCGTTGAACACCTTTGTTGTGCTTCCAAAAAATATGTCGTCAAGGGAATTCGATAGCGACCTTAAAACTTTTGTAAAAAAACACACGCCCACGGAATATGCCAACCATGGTTATATATTACAGCCCTTAAGCAATATACATTATCAGAGCGAGTTTGGAACTTATAGGGGAAGAACATTCAGCAAAGCATTGATTACGGCATTAAGCTTAATAGGCTTATTTCTTTTAATTATTGCCTGCATAAACTTTATAAATCTTGCTACTGCACAGGCAGTAAACCGCTCAAAAGAAGTAGGCATCAGAAAGGTTTTGGGCAGTAGTAGGAAGCAACTGATTATTCAATTTCTAAGTGAAACTTTTCTCATTACGCTTACCTCAGTTGTTATTGCAATAGTGTTTGGATTCACTGCATTGCCGGTGGTTAACAATCTCTTACAAATATCACTGGAAATACAACTTAGTTTTCCTTTGATTGCATTTTTATTCAGCATAA
>DATMMJ010000538.1:0-7464 GCA_035569795.1 Puia sp.
GCCGCTACTGGCAACGCAAAAAAGCAAATAGCATTTGTTATGACAGCCATCCGCGTGCATGATAAATTATTTGAACCTTATCTTACCCAATCTTCTATTGCAGAGCGTGTGAAATATATCGCAGGCCAGCTCAATCACGATTATGAAGGCAAAAAGCCTTTATTCATTCCAATATTAAACGGCTCATTTATTTTTGCATCGGATTTGTTCAAAGAACTTGTTATTGAAGCGGAGATATGTTTTATCAAGCTTGCTTCTTACAAAGGCACCAAATCATCAGGCCAGGTTATAACAGCAATCGGTCTTGACACCGAGTGTTTTGGAAGGCACGTTGTAATCATAGAAGACATCGTTGACACAGGAAAGACGCTGAATGAATTTCTGCCGCAGCTGCATCACCAGCAGCCCGCTTCATTGAAGATTACCGCGCTGCTTCATAAACCGGAAGCAACCGTTTTCCCAATAAAAGTAGACTATCTCGGATTTTCTGTACCCAATAAATTTTTGCTTGGCTATGGACTTGATTACAACGGGCTTGGGAGGAACATGTCAGCAATATATAAGCTGGTAGAATAATGTTAACGCACCTGCATTGCACTGCTTAATGTCTTGGTAAAAGATGATAATCCCTTATCTTCAACCAAATTATCTTTTTGAATAAATTTTTACAAATAACTGTTTGCTGCTTTATTTTTTCATCGTCTTTTTCGCAATATTATCTCCGTGGGGAAGTCAAGGATGAAAACAATAATTCGCTAAGCAATGCGAAAATATTACTACACTCCAATAATTATCTTTACTATTCAGATACGTCAGGCGTTTTTGAAATCCTGATACCTGGACCCTCGGATACCGTAACCATCTCCGCAAACGGTTATAAACCGCTTTCTCTTTTCCTTGAAGCCGGGCAGTATCAATACATCATGCTGAATGCCTTGTACAACCCGCATGCCCCCGGTGGAAGACAATTATTAACTTTTACTAAAAACATGTATATGGGCCCGGCTGAGGTCGCTCAAGGCGGGGATGATGATCTAAGCTCCTTTGTAGAAAATCAATTTGCGGAAGCATGCCAGTTTCCTGAGACAAACTTCGCTGTGAACACGGAGAAAGTATCATACAGCAACCTTAAGCGTTATATCAATATGAACAGCATCGTGCCAAGGGATGCAATCCGAGTGGAAGAGTTATTAAATTATTTTAAGCTGGATTATAAAGAGCCTCCTAATGACAGCAATTTTGCCTTTGATTCTTATATTTCCAAATGCCCCTGGAATGAAAAAAATCAATTGCTTTTTTTCCGTTCAAGTGCAAAAAAAATTGATCTGGAAAAGATACCACCTTCCAATATCGTTTTGTTAATTGATGTTTCAGGTTCCATGGCTTTACCTAACCGACTGCCATTACTTAAGACCGGGCTTCGGTTTCTGGTTAATAATCTAAGGGAGAAAGATACCGTTTCCATTGTTACTTACGGGAAGGCTACCAGCGTTTGGCTTTCACCAACGCCGGGGAATCTTAAAAAACAGATATTGAAAGCCATTGAAGAATTGAAACCTGGAGGCTCTCAGCCTGGCGATGCGGCCATTAAAGAAGCATATATAATAGCGGAGAACCAGTTTATCAAAGACGGCAACAACCGCATCATTTTAGCCTCGGATGGAGATTTCCCTATCGGGCAAAGCACGCAGGAAGAACTGGAGAAGTTGATCATGATGCATAAGCGCTGGGGGATTTACTTTAGCTGCCTGGGGCTAGGCATGGGCAACAACAAAGACGAGAAACTGCATGTGCTTGCCGAAAGAGGCAATGGTAACATGTCTTATATAGAAGACGAAAAACAGGCTGAAAAAGCATTGCTGCGTGAGTTTGCACAGATTGTATATTCTGTTGCAGAAAGAACGTATTTCACGTTAACCCTTGATTCCAACATTGTGAAAAGTTACCGGCTGATTGGATTTGAAAACAGGATTGAGGCATTGGACGATTCAGCGGCGGAAATCACCGGTGGGGAAGTCGGCTCAGGAAGCTCCATGATGGCACTGCTGGAGATCATTCCTGTTGTAAAAGGCAATGCTATCAATGGGCGGATTGGGACAATAACAATGCATTACAAATTGCCTGGTGATTCAACCAAAAGGTTTTCTTACTATGATCTCCCCTCTCAATTCACCAAGTTTTCTTCCCTGCCTCCACCATACCGGTTCGCCTCATCTGTTGCTTTAATTGGAGGGCTTATGAAAAACTCACATTACACAAACAACTATAGATGGAGCGATGCTGTCTCAGTTGCAAGCCAATCATTTAACGATAAAGATGTTGCCCAGAAAGAGTTTATGACACTCATACAAAAGGCGAAAAAGATTTATGCGAAAGAAAAAAAAGAAAAGTGATTAGGATGGAAAAGCATCCTGAAGCAAATCATGGACTAGCAAAAAAATCCCGGCCTTACAGCCGGGGTTAAAAAAAAATCCGTTTTGACAGGAAACAGGCTATTGCACATATATTGTTTTATTAAGTACCCCTGCATCCGTTGCGGTTGCCGTGCCATTGCCCTCGCTACTCAAACTCAACTGGTAGATAAAATTTGCGACAACGGTGAGCTTGGATTTATGGGTTACCGTGGCACCAATCAGCCTGATTGATGAAGTCCAGGGATTCATCGCAGTAGCGTTGGATGATCCAAGAGCCCGGGTTAATTTAATAGGGGAAGAAGCGCTTCCATAATTAAGCACAGGAGCTCCCGATGCCGAAGATGTAACAGTTAAGTAGGCATAGACATTTAGTGTATCATACATGGTGCCGGCTGCATTTAAATATATGGTATCACCGACATTTACGGTGTCCAGCGTGTGATTCAACGAAGCCACAGTAAAATTTACAGCAACAGGAGGGGTATATGGTGGAATGGTGTTGCTTTTCGAACAGCTCAAAACTAAAATGCCCGTTACAGTCAAAAAATATAAAATCATTAATTTCATAAACAATATTTTAAGATTAAAATTATTTGTGGCATGCATGACAAAGGATTATTATACCATCAGGCCATAGAGGTATTTAATTAAACAAATACTTTATGCCAAACTGCATCTGCCAGCGCGAAATGATTCCTGTGTTGTTTGAGTAACTATTAACCAAAGGCACAAAATTCGTGGCATCTGCGTAAGGGAATGAAAATAGCGGTGTTTTGCCATCGGCGGCCATCCCTTCAAATGTTAACGGGGTGGAAGTATTCTGCAGTTTAACCAAGCCCCAGTTCTTATTAAGGAAATTGCCCACGTTGATCAGATCAAGCGTCAGACGCAATGTATGCCTGTCGACCTCGTTCCTGAATTTGGTATTGAAATAAATATCTTGCGTGATATTTAGGTCAAGGTCTTTATAGAAGGGGAATACAACCGCATTTGCCTGAGCATACTGTCCACGGTGTGATGACAAATAATGGTCCTGGGTTATAAAATTATTCAGTTGCGCCCAGATTTGAGAAGAAGTCCGGGGGTCTTTTGCAGTGCCGGTTGTGGTTCCGCTATGTGTAGCATTACTGTAGGAACCTACATCGATAAGGTTAATCTCACTTGCATTTCTGGGTATGTAAATCAAATCGTTCCCTGAGTTGCCATCTCCATTCAGGTCTCCACCATAAGTGTAAGAACCTACACCAGGAGGGGCAGCTTGAAATATGGCTCCAACGGAGGTGGAGAAATGTTGGGAGTAAGCAACTTTATAAGATGCATAAGCAATTACTCGGTGTGGTTGATAATAATCCGAATAAGATAAATTAGCGCCATTTGGGTCTGCATTGCCAACCGGTCTTCCGCTCCAAAGGGATGATGCAGTGCTTCCACCCGCTGCTAAATTTTTAGACTTGCTGTAGGTATAGGCAACGCTAACAGATAGATTTCGGAATGTCTTTTGAATTTGTGCAGTTAACGTATAGGCATATCCCATGGAAGCATTTTTCATCAGGATAGCGCTGCTGATATTTGGAGTATCTGCGGATGCACCTGAAGCCCCCTGACCATACCAGTATTTATTGCTGGTACTGCTGCCTGTAAGATATCTCATTCTGTTATCCGCGCCAGACATAGCATATCCATTGCTTTCGTTAAGATTGAGATTGGAAAAATACACTGCATTAATATCTTTAGAATATGAACCTTCTATAGTAGCAACCCAGTCATTGCCCAATTTTTTGTCAATAGCCAGGCTTGTTTTAATGACTGTAGGATACTTGAAGTTTTTGTCAGTAACTGCTGCGCCATAACTTGAGGCGCTTTGTGTTTTAGCCGGTGGATTAGTAATACCCGCAGGTAACGGAGAACCGCTGAGTGGCAGGTTGTTGTTTGATGATAGCGGATTTGCCGAAAATGGCACATTGGAATAATTGCTGCCAGCGATCAGAACACCGTTATTGCCACCCTGGTTGGCAAGCCATACGAACGGCGGAGGGCCCGAGAAAATGCCGCCACCACCCCTGACTTGTAGGGTTCTGTCACCCAGTGCGTCCCAATTAAACCCAATTCTTGGGGATAGCAAAATGGCGTTGCCAGGAGCTTTTCCGATATTGTACGATGCGCCATTGTTAAAAGTCAGGGCATCAAAGTATGGATTATCAAGGAACAAGGATTTGTAAATTGTCATATCATAACGCAATCCATAGGTCAGCGTAAAACTGTTGGTGACGCGCCATTTGTCCTGTATAAAAAGTCCCAATTCAGTTGAGCCGGCATAATAGAATGGAAAAGGTCCGCCAGGTATATTGGACCATTGCTGGTAATAACTGTCCGTGACGCCACCTCCTCCATTGGCTGCGTTATAGAAAGCCGCAAGAGAAGGGAACTGATAAGACCCGGCAAAACTCGGCACAAATGCATCAGCATATTTTCTGGAATAATTTTGGGTCCCGAATGTTATTTCATGAGGGCCTCTATACAATGTGGCAATATCAGACAATTGATAAACATCGGTGTTAATGAGGTTATTATATGTGTATGTTTCATAGCCAAAGGAGGTATAGATGTTACTTCCGCTCAATATATCGACCATTGGCATGGAAGTTCCAGGTACACCTGGTGCACGAGGGTCTCTTTCTCTTGTATAACCCACCTGGAATTTATTTGAAAGATTATTTTTGAACCGGGTATTCAGTTCAGCCAGATAAATATCGAAATTGTTATTGATCAGATATTTGCTTCCGCTAAACGGTAGACCATAAGTGTAGATTTGCGATGCTGGGCCCCTCACAAAACCAGCGCCGGCTCTGCTAGTACTTTGCGGCTGTTCTGAATACGATCTTAGATAATTATATTTTAAAGTTAACGTGTTCTTGCTATCGATATTCCAGTCAATCCGCGCAGTTATTTTTTTGCTGCTTGACGAAAAAGAATAGCCTTGAAACGAACCCGGGTCATAATTGAATTTAGATTTCAAAAAACTTGCTAAAGCGTTTAGGGTATCGGCATTTGCTTGCGAAACTATTCCGGCGCTTGGCGCCAGGTTTTGAGCGCCACCACTAGCTACAACCGTAAATGCAGGAGCCGTTTGTTTTACTGCCTCATAGTTTACAAAGAAGAATAATTTGTTTTGAATGATGGGACCACCCAAAGAAGCGCCTCTGGTGTAAAAGCTGAATGGCGATCTTGCAATGGTAATATCTTCTACGTTGTATCCTTGAGTGCCTGGTCCTTTTAAAAAGGTATAAACAGCACCTCTGAATCGGTTGGTTCCGCTTTTGGTAACTGCGTTTACACCTGCACCAGTGAAACCTCCTTGCCTAACGTCATATGGAGACACGTTCACCTGTACCTGATCAATTGCTTCCAAACTGATAGGTTGTGCCCCGGTTTGCCCGCCCAGGGTGCTGGAAAGACCGAAACCGTTGTTGAAGTTGGCCCCATCAACCGTTATATTATTGAATTGGGCGCTGCGGCCGCCAAAGCTTGTCCCAAAGGAGGTAGGATTGGCAGTAGGCTCCAGTTTTGTAAAATCCGAAATGGAACGGTTGATTGTTGGCAATTGTTCAATCTGAGCTCGTGTAATAATCTCTTGGCTTCCGGTATGGGCATTGTTAAAAATCTTATTTTGACGTGTAGCTGAGACTACCACCTGGGCCAGTTCTTTTGATTCGGCTACTAAGCTGAAATCAGAAGCAAAGTCTTGCCCAAGAACGAGTGTAATGTTTTCCTGCTTTTCCGATTTAAAGCCAACGTAGGTAACGGAAAGAACGTAAGGACCACCAATACGAAGACCAGGCAAATTAAAACGGCCGTCCTTGCGGGTCGTGGTGGTATACTTGGTTCCGGTAGGTGTATGCAGCGCAACAACTGTTGCCCCTGCCAATCCTGCTTTTCCATCTGAAACAGTGCCCAGTATCTGGGAGGTTGTTTCCTGCGAGAACAATAGAAAAGAACTGAATGCACAAAGCGCGGTTAACAAAAGTCGTTTGATCATAATTGGGTAGTTTTTGGTTTGCAAAGAAACAATATATCCACGTTTGCCCTCTAATCGAAGGCATTAAGAAATTATGAACACTCTTGGCAGGGAATCGTAATGGGTCAAGATTATGAGAATACAAAAGAATGAAAAAAATAAATAAAAGACATGCCGGGCATCTTTTTTATTTACAAAAACAATAATTTTTTTATTCACATACCCGATACATCATTTTTCAGATAATAATTCAGTCCTGGGCTTTGCTAAACGCATCTAGTAATGTGGAGATTTTTTGATTGCCTTCAAAAGTAGTTAATAGGTTTCCTTTTTTATCATACAATGCCAGAAATGGCAGACTTTGGATCTTATAATGAGAAGGTATCTGGTATTTTTCGTCCCAACCCATTTTAATATTAGGATAATCTGCAATGCGGAAGTTGCTATAGAAATTTTTCATCTCAAAAAAGGGTTGATAGGTTGCCATAACAATCTCGATATTTTTAAGCTTATCCATCTCTGCCAGTAGGTCTTTAGTCTGGTGCTTGCAATGGTCGCACTCCGGGCTGAAGTACATGATCAGGGTCTCATGATGCTTCTTTAAATCTCCATTTGTGTAGTACGTGGCGCTGTCCACTTTTAAAATATGAAAAGGTGGAACAATGGGGGATTGCTGGGGTTTAGGCTGTGGGGGGATCTGCTGCCCTAAAACCAGTATAGTAGTCGCGAACAAAACAGAACAAAGAAATATTTTTTTTACCATTGTTTGAAAAATTAAAAATGATTTATGTGGCCTTGTGAGCAAAAATAAAGAGTTTTGGCTGGATTAATAAATCAAGGGAGCATTCTGAGGTAAGTTAGATTGGATAGGATTGCAGCTATCCCATTTTCTCAAGTTCTTACTCCACGTCTTCCCTGTCTCTCAGCAACTCCATTTTATTTACGACAGAATGAACAAGAAGTTTACCCCGCTCACTGTTAAAAAAACAGATAAAGCATTAGTGCGGATTCTGGCAGGGATAGGGCAAGAGAGAT
>DATMMJ010000539.1:0-3460 GCA_035569795.1 Puia sp.
GGTATGAAGGAATTGCAGCGATAGTTAGAAGAAGACCACAAGATTTGCACTATAAATAATTACAAATGAAAAAAGAAAAAAAGCCTGCGAAAGAAGAACTATTCAAATTGAACATGACTTTTGAACAGGCAATGCAAAAGGCTCTTAATACTCCTTTGCCAAAGAAAGCAGGCAAGAAAAAAAAGTAAATTATTTAGCTCTTTGAAATATTGAGTATTTTTATCTATTAAACTCTAAACAATTATGTTTGCTGCCGCCTGCGCAACCGCGCGTGAATTTACTTTCCCCATCATTATTTCCACTCAAAATCATAAAGGAGAATGCAATGCAGGAATTGGAGCTTTTGTAGTAATCAATGAAGAAGGCTGGATTGTTACCGCTTTCCACATAATAAATCAGATTCAAGATTGCCACAATTCAAATAATGAATATAAAAACCTACTAAAGAAAAGAAAGGATTTAGAGGAAAATATGACGATGAAAAAACATGACAGAATGCATCAATTGAACCAACTCAAAATTCAACCTCACATGATCGTAAATTTTTCGATTTTGACAGGATGGGAAGGAGTTGGGATAGCGGAAGTCCATTGTATACCAGCAATAGATTTGGCAGTAGGGCGATTAATAAATTTTGATAAAAAATATGTCAGAAAATATCCCATTTTCAAAGACCCCTCTAAACCAATGGAGCAAGGTGCAAGCCTGTGCAAATTGGGATTTCCATTTCATATTATTAAACCCATTTTTGAGAAAGATAAAGGATTTGTTTTGCCTGCGGGTTCATTCCCTCCGCCAATATTCCCAATTGAAGGGATATATACCAGAACAGTAAACATCCAAACAGATGCTGCTACAACTTTTCCATTAATGTATATAGAGACTTCTTCGCCTGGTTTAAGAGGACAGAGCGGAGGGCCAACGGTAGATATACAAGGAACAATATGGGCAATACAAAGCCAAACTCAACATTTTAAATTAGGGTTTGGAGGTAACGATAAAGGCTCGAGCAAAGAAATAGAACATCTTCAAAATCAATACCTTAATGTTGGTTGGGGAATCCATGCCCAAACAATTATTAGTTTATTAAGAGAAAAAAGCGTATATTTTTCACTGTCTACTTACTAAATTTGCACACCATGGAAAATGAAATCATTCTCGTATTGAGCAATGGCAATTGCAAAACTACGTTTGCGGAAGACACGAATAATTCTAAATTCTTTTGGGATAATTTTTTTAGCGAGAGTATCCAAGATGATAATTATAATTTCTTTTCAGAAACCAAAATAGATTTAATGGGAAACCCTATAAAAACAGAAAACTTATATAAAAATACTGCGTAGCACCTATCTTATGTTTTACTTTAAGTACGAATCGTGAAAAAACATTTTAGCAAAACTTATTCGTATTGATTTTTTATTTATTCGCCTACTCTTTAATTTGAATTTCCACAACTCATTCATTTTAACACCCATGTGGGAACACGTATGTCGTTACCAAAATGTTGGTGCTATCTCGCAAATTAAAAAATGGTCAGATTAAGAATTTGGCATTGAACGATCAAGCATTTAGCCAGGCTCCGACTCCGCTAAAACCAGAGGTTTCGAATCATTAAGAATATTGACAGAAAAAAAATTATGCAACCCGCACAATCATATGGAGCAAAGAATTTGAAGGAGCTTATGAGCACGCACAGCAGCGAGGATGTTTGCCGCAGCTATATGGATGATATGCGCTGGAATGGCAAACCTGTTTGCGCCTCCTTGCGGTGCGCCTAATCCAGCAATCCAATGAAACCAACAAGGCTCTCAAATTTTTTTGAACTGCCAATTGAATTTTTAGAAGAAGTATCTTTATTGAAACAGACATATCACACCTAAATACTTTTTGTAAGATGCCAAACATAACTCTGGGAGATTTAATATTGATTTTGGGCTCATTGCCTTTGATTATCGCTTTCCTTGAATTAAAGGGAGGGAAAACATTTAAAATCGTCAGGTTTGTTTTATTGTTGATTGTTGGGATAGCTATTATATGGATCAGCATCACGAAGGAAGTTGCAGACAAGGAAGAAGGCGATAAAAAGGATGCTATGTACAATTCAAAATTGCGAGACCTTAAAGCTCAAAATGAAGATTTTAAAAACCAACTGGCCAGAGCAAGAGATAGCGTTACAAATTTTGAAAAAGTGGGTGTTGGCGAAGTAAAGGAAAAAAAGGAGCCCTTAAAGCCTAAAACCCTTTCTAAAACGGAGATTTCAGAAATTTTGAATAAAGTTTATGCGCAGCAACAATTAATGAAAAATTCAAATAAAGTAATGCTATGTTACGGACTGCATGGACTTTCTTACCCCGCAATAATGAGTCAGTTAAGAATGGCCTTAAAACGAAAAAATTTTGAAGTAATGGGAACTCACTGTACGGTCAATATGGGAGAAAAATTTTCACGTGGGATTCATGTAAGGGAGGAAACCACTTTTAACGCAATACAAATTGTAGTTGGAGAAAACCCATAAATAGAAAATCAATTAAGGCGACAATAATTTTCCTGTAAACTCATTTCATGATAAAACATCGTAGCAAACCCTGATCGTTTTGGTTTTTTAGATATTAGGTTGTGCATTAATGTGAATTTTTACAACTTTTGGATTCTCTTACCTTGCGGGAAACGCAATATAATCGCCTAAAATGGTGTTATAATAGCAGCTCCTGCGTTTCTCTGATTAATAACTTACCAAACAAAGGGCGTGTATCATTTCCCCCATTTCTCTGGGGAGTTCATAAGCCGGTAGCGGGATTGGAATTAACAGTTTTTCCCCTGCTTTTTTATTCCAGAATTAAGCACAAGAATTATTTTTTTATAAGCAGTTTCCAGCGGCTTTAAGGTATCCGATATTAGTTTACTTTTGGATCTAACCATTTGCGTTTATCATCCTCTAAAAATTCAGACAATGAAGCTTGCAAAAACAACCCTTTTACTTTGGCTATTTTTTTCCTTTGTAAATATCAACTTCACATTTTCGCAAGGCTCTCTATTCAGCGCCGGCAAGTACACTAATGGAAAAGGCGATACACTCAGTTATCGCCAGCTAACCCCTGATTATGACACTTTACGCAAGTATCCCCTTGTCATTTTTCTGCATGGCTCAGGCGAGCGTGGTAATGACAATGAGGCACAATTGAAATGGGGTGTTCTTAATTTTGCAACTGAACAGACCATGATAAAGCATCCTGCCATCGTGATCGCACCGCAATGCCCTTCAAATATGGGATGGTCTAATTTTTCGCGCAAGAAAAACTCTGTGGAAATGGCCTTACTGCCCACGCCTTCCAAACCCATGGAGCTATTGATAGAGCTCGTGCATAAGCTCCTGAGAGATTTGCCTATTGACACCAACCGAATATACATTACCGGGCTCTCCATGGGCGGCTTTGGCACTTATGATGCTATTGAACGTTAT
>DATMMJ010000540.1:0-2539 GCA_035569795.1 Puia sp.
TCAGCGCAGCATCTTTGTCTATTTGTATTGAAGTTATGCTAACCGTAAAGACATGACCATTGCGATTCATTAAAAGGTCGTTGTGCTTATCACCGTCCCCGGTGAACTGATGAAAATGAAGGATATCCTCTTGCGAGGGCGAAGGGTTTTTCTCCAGCCACTCTTCAAACCATTTTTTTCTTTTTCTGATCACATTATCGTCGTATAATGTTACAGAAGACCAAATACATGGTTGATCTTTGTTTAGTTCCGCATGCTTTTTGTTTTCGCCATCCCATCTGCATTCAAAAAGCCGGCCTTGCTCAAAAATAATTGCGGTGAACGGCTGTATGTTTCTTAAATCGCAGTCGAGAAAATTGCTATACGGGCTATCCCCATCAACCAATTCAATCAACACCAATCCACGGCTTTTTCTGTATTGTGGTTTTGGTTTATGCCTGACCATTCCGCCATTCAAAAAAACCACTACGTTTCCATTCATATGCGTTGCAAACCAGGTTCCGCCAGCATCTGCGTCTCGCGGGAATAATATTTTTCCCGTGCGCATAGCATAGAGCGCAGGGGCAACAGCTGGAAGGCGCCACTGCTTTTCATCTCGGTTAGATGTAATGATGGTTTTATTATCGACCGGGATATAAGTTACTGTGCACATTGTTTGCGATACTTACGTGTAGATACGGCGACACCAAAATCTTCAGGTACTCTGATATTGCTTACTTCCCGTATCCCTGTACGAATTAATGCCATGTGATGAATAGTATGCTCCAGGTTGTAAGCAATTTCCCGAAAGTAATTAGTAGCAAGAGTAATCCGCTCATTGGAGATATCATCATAGCAGGCCTCAAGTACCAGGTCCTTGTTTGGCTTATTGAGAACGGTATGAATTTCATTCAATAATTTTTCTGCAACCATCTTATCGCTCTCAATCAAAACATCCCGCTTTCTTTTTTCATAATCCACCTTGCCGTCATCGTAGCCCTTTTCAAGACATTGAAACAATTCAATAATGTGGCGTACATGCTGGCCAATGGTATTACTGTATAGACTCTTGCACGGCTGGGCATATTCACCCGGAGACAATTGTTGCATCGTGGCCGTTAATTGCACAAAAACGTTATTTACTGCCTGTTGTAATTGCATGGGTCATTTGGGTGTATGAATGTAAGATTATTTTTTTGCTGTTATATCTAAATCAATCGTGACATTATCAGATAAGGTGCTGGATCCTCCTATTTGGAAATCTCTTCTGTTTATTTTGAACTCGCCTTGAAATTTGTATCCGCCTTCAACGGGCGTTGCCGTAAAAGGGAAAGAGATTTCTTTTGATGCTCCTTTAAGCTCAAGGGTTCCGAAAATTTGTAAAACACCAGCTTTGGCAGATGCTGTGACTTTTGTAGATACGAATTGTATCCTTGGGTGGTTTTTTACGTCAAAATAGCTGTTTTCACGCAAATGCTGATCACGCATGCCATTGTCCGTGTTAATGGTGCTTGCCTCAATGCTCACATCAAACTTTGAAGCAGCATAATATGCAGGATCAAATTCAATGCTTCCTTTCAATCCCTTAAAAGATCCGCCAAAAGTGAACCCAAAATTCTTTATTGTGAAATCCACTTTCGAGCTTTCATCAATCGGTGTCAATACCTGTGCGATCGCAGATGCGGATAGGAATATTGCCAGGGAAAAAAATAAACTTCTTTTCATAATTGCCATATTTCAACAATGGACAAAATTATCATTAACCAGTTTAAGTCAATACGGGATTATTATGAATGGCATGATCTAAATAAAGAAATTTTATTTCTTCCACGGTATTAAACTAAGCAATTGCTTTCTGGCAAACAAAACAAGAATCGCACATGAAATGAACACTATCAGCGCGTAGGTGAACAGTACTGCATCTCCATCGAAGACTATGCCTAGCTTAGTGAGGTGAAAGAACAAAGCGCCAGCCATTAGGCCCATCCCCAAAAGTGCGCCATAGACCGTCGTACGTGGGTAAAGGATAAGTAGGGATGCTATCAGCTCAAAAATGCCTGTTCCAATCCTGCCCCAGGGCTCCATGCCAAGCTCTGTAAACAATTTCACCGATTGGGGGTGAGCTGTGAATTTAAAATACAGGGTCTGCAGTAATATAACGGCCGCGAGCAACCGGAGTACCCATAAAAATAGATTTGTGAATTTCATGTGGATGTATTTTTGGGGTTATTAATGAAAAACTTTTTGCCAGTTTGCATCGGCACGCTGGTGCAGGCTCACTTCGTCTTTGTTCCAGCTTTTTAATGTATTATTGAAAAACTGATTGTAAAACAAAAAAAGCCTGCCGTCGATTATCTTAAAAGTACCGGGATCCACTTCCACTTTTGTTCCGTCCTTGCCCATGGCATAAGCACACCAGCCACCATATTGAGGCTCATATTTGGATGGATTTTTCTTGAATTCTTCTTTGTTTGCGGAGGATGAAAAATAATAGGTCACTCCATCGTGCAATACAGAAAATTCCTTGCTGCCTTTGCTTGCTTTATTTTCTGCGAAATAC
>DATMMJ010000541.1:0-3039 GCA_035569795.1 Puia sp.
GGTATCTGCGTTTCGAATAATGAAGGAAACTGGCTCACATGCCGTTAAATTGGAAGGTGGCGAAGAAGTACTTGAGTCAGTCAAAAGAATTATAGCAGCGGGGGTTCCCGTGATGGGTCATCTTGGGCTAACGCCTCAATCCATTTATAAATTTGGTACCTATAGCGTGAGAGCAAAGGAAGAAGCAGAGGCGGAAAAACTAAAAAAAGATGCAAAACTTTTGCAGGAAGCTGGGTGCTTCTCCATTGTGCTTGAAAAAATTCCTGCATCGCTTGCAAAAGAAGTTTCTGAAAGTTTGCAGATTCCAACAATAGGCATAGGTGCAGGAAAATATTGCGACGGCCAGGTTTTGGTGATGCATGATATGCTTGGCATCAACACAGAGTTCAAACCGAGATTCCTTCGTCAGTACCTGGATTTGAATAAGCTCGTAACAGCTGCTGTTCAGAAATATATCGTGGATGTGAAGTCCAACGATTTTCCAAACGAGCATGAACAGTATTGAATTTCCAGTTTTTGTGGTTTTGCGTTCTCGACTCTAAAACTATGGTGCAACCAAAATATCTTACGCCCAAAGAATGGTGAACTCCAATTAAATGGTAATTGTGGATAGTTGGCTATAAGACACTTGAATAAATCTTCGCCAGATGGGCTGATAAGCTGTGAAACCGTAACCTGGAAATTATCTCTTCAGGTCAGCGTCAAGGATATCATACAGGTACAGTGATTTATTTTTGATTTTAAGTTTTTTGTAAAGGCTTTTGCAATCTGTCGCATCAGCAACGGTTGCCTGCACTTCCAGCTTGTCATAAAAAAAAGACTGCATGCGCTTTTTCTCTTTTTCAATGACGCGCTTGGCAAAAGACAGGTCTGAGGCAAGGCTTTTTCTCTTTGTTATTTCAGCAAATAAAGCAAAGTTTTTTTGCCGGCGATAGTTTGATTGTAGGACCAAAATCTCACAAGCACAGATTTTCGTGCTGTATTTGATGGCGTGTGAGGCGGTATCCACCGCGTTTAACGAATGTAAAGAATACTTATTTGCAATATGCAAGGGCATGCTTTGGCAGCTTGAAGCAAATAGGGTTTTGCTGAAGGATATAAGATATAAAAATAGGTATAGTTTAAGTAGAGGTTTAACCATGCAAAAGGTTTAGGTAAAAGACTTTGGAGGTTGCAACTGGTAGTTTTACATTGAACCAGGCAGAGAATTCTACTGTTTTTTGCCGGGTAGAACCCGATAGTAGCGTGAGATTTCGTATGAAGTCACTAAAACTGCAAAAAGGAATATAAAATAAGCCGGATTTCATATTCATCTCATCTATTTTTTAATATTAAATAAATAAATATGGGGCGATTTTGCTCTTAAATCCATCATCGCCTATCTCATTAACTCATTTCGAAGCCTTTTATTATTATATTGCATACGTAACCAAAATTATTATACCATGAGAAGAACGCTCTTTCTTGCAGGCTTACTATTAAGCTCATTTTTCGTTTTCGCGCAGACCACAATCACCGGTAAAGTAACTGACACAAAAAATGGGACACCCGTATCCGGTGCAACGGTTAGAAACAAGACTACTAGGAAAGCCACAGCAACTAATAACGATGGAGTTTTTAAGCTTGTAGCAAGCCCAAATGATGTGCTTGAAATAACCATTATTGGTTACAAAAACCAATCTGTCACGGTTAGCGGCGGGAATGATCTGGCTATTGGCCTGGAGCAAGGATCAACTGAACTCGGAGAAGTTGTAGTAGTAGGCAGCCGTGGCTCTCCAAGGGTTAGAACTGAAAGCCCGGTTCCAATTGATGTTATTAAAGTAAACTCCATTGGTGAAACGACCGCTAAGCCTGATCTCATGTCTCAACTGAACATGAGCGTCCCTTCTTTTAATTACAATAAGCAAAGCGGCGCAGATGGTTCCGATGCACAAGATTTTGCAAGCTTGCGTGGCCTGGGATTTGACCAAACACTTGTTTTGTTGAATGGGAAACGCCGACATTTATCAGCGTTTGTGAATGAATTGGGTACACGAGGCCGTGGAAATAGTGGTACTGACCTGAATGCCATTCCAGAAGCTTCCATAGATCGAATAGAAATATTACGGGATGGAGCTTCTGCACAATACGGTTCAGATGCTATTGCAGGTGTGATGAATATCATTCTAAAAAAAGATGTCAAGAAATTCACCATGAGTATTGGTGAAAGCGGCTATTATGACCATAAATACAATACCTTGAATAGTGTAGACCCGAGCCAATTTTATACGGGTAGCCAATTTGACGGGAATACCTTTACTGTAGGGGCGGACTATGGACTACCAATTGGTAAGAATGGCGGCTTTATTAATATAGGAGCCAATTTTATGAGCCAGGGCAAGACCTTCAGGGCCGTCCCGGACACAAATGTGACTACTAACCCAAAGGCTTTGGGTACTGATACATGGAGAAGGGCGTTTGGAGATGGTGCTGTTACTTCAGGTGGTGGAATGCTCAACATGGAAATCCCCATCAAAGGAACTAACACTAAATTCTACGCATTCGGAGGAATGAATTATAAACATTCTAACGTATATGCCTGGACGCGTAATTTTTCGGCAAGCCCGCAAAAATTCCCGACCAATCCGGACGGCAGTTTAATATTTGTTCCAGGTATTATGAAAACTACAAAAGATGGAGAAACGTTTTATAATCCCCAGGAAGATGTATACATAACGGACCAATCTTTAGCAGTTGGTTTTAGCGGTACGATGAAGGGTGATTGGGATTGGGATATCAGCAATAATATAGGGTACAACGATTTCCATTACTATGGCAATAAAACCTTTAATGCAACTTTGAACAATCAATTGCCCAATATTAAGACCCGGTTCAATGATGGTGGGTTTAATTTTTTGCAGAATACTGCAAACCTGGACATCAATAAACGATTTGCAAAAGTGGCCCAAGGGTTAACTTTATCCTTTGGTGGAGAATTCAGATTTGAGCAGTATAAACTGTATGCGGGTGAACCGGATTCTTACGGTTATGGCCCTTTAC
>DATMMJ010000542.1:0-4679 GCA_035569795.1 Puia sp.
ATTACATGCTTTACTTTTAAATGGCTTACTGCATATTCCAGTACACTTAACAAATTCACATCTGTATGGATAACCAGGTTTGCAATATTGCGATGTACAAAGATTTCTCCCGGCTGCGTCCCAGTAATCTCGTTGGCAGGAACGCGGCTGTCCGAGCAGCCGATCCACAAAAACTCGGGCGTCTGTAAATGGGATAGGCGCTCAAAATACCCAGGGTCAGCCTGCAACTTCTTGCTTGCCCATGTATTATTATTTTGGAGTAATTTTTCGTAAGTACTCATGCTAAGTAAAATAAAAAAGTTGTCATTAAATATTCAGTCCGCCACATGCACTGATAACCTGGCCCGTGATGTAAGAACTCAGATCGCTCGCCAGGAATAAAGCCGTGTTAGCGATTTCTTCGGCCCTGCCGAACCGCGCAAGTGGAATCTTATCAAGAAATGATTTGGACTGCTCGCCGCCTTTGAGATAATGGGTCATGTCGGTTTCAATAAAGCCGGGAGCGATCGCATTGCTGCGGATATTGCGGCTTCCCAACTCATGGGCAATGGATTTGGTGAAACCAATGATACCCGCTTTGGACGCCGCATAGCTGCTTTGGCCCGCATTCCCTTTTATACCAATTATAGAGCTCATGTTCACGATGCTTCCTTTTTTTGCTTTCATCATCGGGCGAATGACCTGCCTAGTCATATTGTACACGCTCTTGAGGTTGGTGTTTATCACTTCGTCCCATTGCTCAGGGGTCATTCGCAAGAGTAAATTGTCCTTGGAGATGCCCGCGTTGTTCACACAAATATCAATAGTCCCAAATTCTTTCAGCACATCATCCACGAAAACTTCACACTCCGCATATACGGCGGCGTTACTTTTATAAGATTTTGCTTTTACCCCAAAGCCATGTAATTTCTCTTGTATATTTATGGCTTTTTCCTCGCTGTTTAAATAGGTAAAAGCAATGTTTGCGCCATGCTCTGCAAGTTTTAATGCAATGGCTTCGCCAATGCCGCGGCTTGCACCGGTGATGATGGCAGTTTTATTTTCCAGCAGTTTCATGTTTATGTTTTAGTTAGTTGGATTTTTGCTGCAAGATAGCCGAAAAGAAATGTATCTTGTCAGCCTTCTTCCAGCAGTGAAGGCCGCTCGCTAATCTCATGATATTTTATCACATCTTTTGCATAATAATGTATCACCATGCTTTTCCTTGTGAGGTGGGTGTTTGCAACCGTCGTTCCACCATGCAAAAGATTTGCATGCCAGATAAAAACATCCCCTTTTTTTGCCAAAAATATTTTTCTGTCCAATTGCTTTTCTCTAATGGTTTGATCAATCTGGTCTTCGTAGTCTGTGTAATCTTTTTTGCCCAGGGTAAGGGCCGTACCTGCTTGGTTAAAATCGTTGTTCAATAAATAGGGCAGCCGGTGGCTCCCAGGGTAATAGAATAATGGGCCATTGTCAGGGTTTGTATCTTCCAGTGCAATCCACACGGCAATCAGATAACCCAAAGGATAGGTGGTCATGTGGATCGAATCTGAATGTGCACGCTGGTTGCTGCCGTAAATAAAATTGATGGTTTGAAAAGGCACAACCTGGGTGTCAAGAATAAAATTTAAAATATCAGTAAGCCTTTTTTCCTGCGTGATATTTTTTATCACGGGCGAAATCTTACTCGCGAACATGAGCTTGTTATCATGGGTTGGATGCAATTTTTTTTGGGCCAAGAGGTTTTTGATTTCCCTGTTGACAGATTCAGTCTCCAGGTCATCAAAAAAGTTCTTTAATATGATATAGCCATTGTCTGACCACGACAATAATTGCTGGCGGATATGCTCGCCAAAATAATGGAACTCTTTTTTTGTTTGGACTAGATACTTTGAATCACCGCTGTCCAGCCAAGCTCTGGACACTGTATCAGGAAAATCTTTGCTTGAAACCGAAGCTATCAAAGGCTTGCTGATACCATACTTTTTATATGGGTCCCTGTTATGTAAAAGGCTTTTGTAGTGGAGCAGATTATAGACCCAGTGCAGAAATTTAAATTGTTTAAACCGGTTGAACATATGGGCGATTTTTTCTGGTGGGTATATATAAAAAAAGTTTTCCAAAGTTAGCTGCCCTTTTTAAACTTTGGAAAAGTTTAACCCATCCGTTAACCCGGATACAGTTATATTTAATTTGTTTATGCCAAAGCGAGATTTTTTAAGAAGATGGCTGGTTGCCGTTTTTGCGGTTGAAACGCTTTGCATCACATACGCTCTTAAATTCCCGGGTCTTGCCACAGTCAATTCTGTCTTATATTTTTGTTGCGGTATAACTGTGGCTATCCTCTTTTTATTTCTACCACAAATCCAAAGGCCGGCTTTTGATTTCCCTAATAGATCTCGGACTTATCTGAAGGCGTTTTTAATCATAGCAACCGGCATCCTTATTTTTTACTTTGTATATTCCATCATCCAGGACAGTCCAATCGACTACAGGAATGCAGACATGCTCCCCGTCATCCGAAAGATGAATGAGAGGTTTTTGGACGGGAAGTGGGCCCAGGTCTATGACTCAATCCCTGAAATATGGAATGGCAGTAAACCGGTTTATCTGCCTGGAATCTGGCTACCTTTTGCGCCCGCTGTCGCTTTGCATATGGACCTCAGATGGGTGACTGCAACGAGTTTACTTGTCGTGTGTACGCTTCCTTTTTTACTGGTTCGGCTAACCCAAAAATCCACTTTGGTGTTACTTATTGCAGCTGCTCTTTTGTGGTGGCTACTCTCAGAAAATGATACGCATGGCTTTATCAGTTTTTCCGAAGAAGGTGTTGTCGTTTTGTATTACTGCCTGCTTGCCATTGCCCTGGCAACAGGAAACATATATTATATCAGCATCGCAGCATCTTTATGTATGTTGAGCCGGTATGCTTTGATTGGATGGATGCCCGCTTTTTTCACTTTTTTACTATTAAACAAAAAGTATAAACAGGCACTCCTTTTTAGTTTAACTCCGCTTTTCTTTTTTTTGTTCTTCTTTATAGTCCCTTTTGGTTGGAAAGCCTTTTTGCATCTGATGCAATTGCCATCCTACTACATTGATTTTTCAAAAAGAGTTTGGAAGGACAGCCCGGAAACTTTTTCAGATTATATAGGTTTTGCAAAATTTTTTGTTCCAGGTAAGATGCGCCTTTTGCACACCCTACTTATCGGCTTGTCATTTATTATACCCACTGGATTTATTTTGTTTTGCAATTACTACAAAAGCAAAATAAATCTCTCTAATATTGCTCTTGCTGCGCTGAAAATTTCCATGGTTGTCTTTTACAATTTTATCGACGTCCCGTACCTCTATTTATTCTATTCGTCCACCTTTGTGAGCTTTACAGCAGTGGTATTTTTTTTGCAGGATGAGTATTGAAATTGGCGGTGTAAGGTGCTTCCAAATATGGGTTAGGTGTATTTTGAGCTTGCGCAAAACCCTCAGAGGTCCGCAAAGAGTAGCATAGCATTTATTTCATCAAGGTATTTTCTTTCATTGGAAAGCCGGGGTACCTTATGTTGACCTCCCAGCTTGCCTTTGCTGCGAAGCCATTCCTTGAACAAACCTTTAGGCAATGTTTTCACTACCGGCATGCGCAGGGCAATATCCTTATGCCGCTTTGCTTCATAATCGCTATTGATATTTTTTAACGCGCTGTCCAGTTCATACACAAAATGATTCAGGTTTTCTGGTTCTTTGTCAAATTCTATCAGCCATTCATGCGCTCCGTTATTGTTTTCGCTGAAGTAGACAGGAGCCGCAGTATAATCATTGACGACAGCACCCGTCTTTTCACTTGCAATCGAAATGGCTTTGTCGCTGTTGTCCACAATCACCTCTTCCCCAAATGCGTTCATAAAATGTTTCAACCGGCCACTCACTTTGATGCGGTGGGGGCTAAGGGTTGTAAATTGAATCGTATCTCCAAGCAAATATCTCCACAAGCCGCCATTGGTGTTAATCACCAGGGCATAGTTTTTTCCCGTCTCCACATCTCTCAGTCCAATGGTTTCCGGGTTTTGCTTCCCGTATTCTTCCACTGGCATGAATTCCATAAAAATGCCATGGTCCAGGAACAAAAGCATGCCATCATCAAGGGGAGCGGCCTGAGCTGCAAAAAACCCCTCGCTGGCATTGTACATGTCCAGGAAATTTATTTCTTTGCCAATCAGTTTAGTGAGTTGCTGACGGTATGGGGTAAACGAAACGCCGCCATGGATGTATAATTCCAGCGATGGCCATACTTCACTCAAATTATTCTTGCCCGTGATCTCCAAGATCCGTTTTATCAAGACCAGTGTCCAAGTGGGCACACCAGAAATGGAGGTGACATTTTCCCCGATGGTGCTCCCCGCCAGCTTCTCGATCTTGTCCTCCCATTCATCCAGTAACGCGATATCCAGTTCAGGAGTGCGTATCCAGTTGCCCCAGAATGGGGAGTTCTGTAAAAGCACAGCGCTCAGATCACCATAATGCGCATCCTCATTCATCTGGCTGATAGTATGGCTACCCCCAATCACGAGGCCTTTGCCTGTGAGCAGATCAGAATCCGGATTGCAATTGTAGTACATGGTCACCACGTCTTTAGCCCCCTTATAATGACAATCCTGCAGGCTTTCTTCACTCACCGGAATGAATTTACTTTTATCGCTGGT
>DATMMJ010000543.1:0-2262 GCA_035569795.1 Puia sp.
GCACACTCGGCCTGATGCATATCTACCGCAGGAAACCACCCATTTCAATGCTCGTCATAAAATTGGAAGCGAATTATTTTAAAAAAGCAACGGGCCTTACCACTTTTATCTGCAAGGATGGCAAAGCAATTTTAGAGACAATACAAACTGCTCTTCAAAGCGGAGAAGCACAAACAATAATTGCAAAGTCGGCCGGAATGAACAGTAATGGCGAATCTGTTGCCGAGTTTTTTATCACATGGTCTTTCAAGGCAAAAGCGGCCAAGGGTTCTCTATAGAAAAGATTGAACCTAAAAACTTCCTCTTACCTCTTTTGCCTTATCTTAGAACTTAAATTTAAATCAAAAACAATCATTATGAAGATTGCTTTCCATGGCGCTGCCCGCGTGGTAACGGGTTCCAAGCACCTGGTCACACTGAAGAACGGTAGAAAATATTTACTTGATTGCGGTATGTTTCAGGGCCTGGGTCCCGAAACGGATGCGCTTAACCGTGAGTGGGGTTTTAGCCCGGCCGAGGTGGACTATCTAATTTTATCACATGCACATATTGACCATAGCGGGCTCATCCCCAAACTTGTCAAGGACGGATTTAATGGGAAAATCTTTAGCACGCCGGCCACAAAGGAATTATCTACTGCACTACTTGAGGATTCCGCAAACATTCAACAGGAGGACATTAAATTTGCCAACAAAAAAAGATTGGCCGAAGGCCAGAGCTACCTGCAACCTTTGTATGATGAGGAAGATGCCAGGCAGGCGTTGGACCTTTTTGCAACTGTCGAATACGACCAATGGTTTACCGTGGACGAGAACGTGCAATTCATGTATACAGATGCCGGTCATATTATCGGCAGTGCTGCGGTGCATCTAAAAATTAAAGAAAACGGTAAAGAGACCTCGCTTACATTCAGTGGCGATGTTGGCAGATACCGCGACGTCATCTTAAAATCGCCCGAAGAGTTCCCCCAGAATGATTATATATTGATTGAATCTACTTATGGCAATAGTTTGCACGACGCGGATGTGAATACGCAGGACCTCCTGTTGCAGTGGATTGAAAAGACATGTCTGAAGAAAAAAGGAAAACTGATCATCCCTGCCTTCAGCGTGGGCAGGACCCAGGAAATATTATTTGCATTGAATCAACTGGAAATTGAAAACCGTCTGCCGCCCCTTGATTATTATGTTGACAGTCCACTAAGCATCACGGTTACTGAAATAGTAAAAAAATACCCGCAATACTTTAATAAAAGCATCCAGAAAATTCTTGAGACCGACAATGACCCGTTCGCATTTAAGGGATTGAAATACGTCAAAAGTGTAGATGAATCTAAATCACTTAATTTCCGCAACGGCCCTTTTGTTATCATTTCTGCCAGCGGCATGGCTGAAGCTGGAAGGGTCAAGCATCATATCAGCAATAATATCGAAAACAGCCGCAACACGGTTTTATTAGTCGGTTATTGCGAGCCGCACTCCCTAGGGGGCAGATTGATGGCCGGAGCTAAGGAGGTCAATATTTTTGGTGTGGAGCATGAAGTGCATGCAGAAGTGGGGAGCATTCGAAGCATGAGCGCTCATGGTGATTACAATGACCTTTTACAGTTTCTGTCATGTCAGGATCCGAGGCTTGTAAAAAAATTATTCGTCGTCCACGGCGAGTATGATGTGCAGCAGGCATTCAAAGAGCGGTTGTTGAAGAAAGGATTTCTGGATGTGGAAATACCGGCTTTGCATTATGAGATTGGATTGGAGTGAGGAATAGAATTTGCATGGACCGCGTTAGTGGATTGCCATAAAAAAACCAGCTTCATTTTACTTAAGGCTTTGCGTGTATTGTTTTGGGGACCCCCTTAGTTACTTTTGAAACTCCGCAAAAATTTCCACTTATCCCTTAGCGTTTATTTTCTCCATCCATCTTTGAATAAAATCTTTTTCTGCGGGAGAATTTGTTAGTTTGATTGTCTGGGTAAAATATTTTCTTGCCAAGGGATAGTTGGCTTCTGCGAAATAAATTCTTCCGAGGCTCGCATGGAGAAGGTAATATTGGTTGAAAAAAGGCTCGGTCTCCAGCCTATGAAGTATTTTAAGTGATTCCTGCTTTTGCCCCTCATAATATAATGCAATGGCATAGCTTAATTCAACAAAGGGATTTGGATTGATTGACAGTAGGCGACTATAAAGAATAGTGATGGTCTTCCAGTCTGTCGTGGCAAAACTTTCCGCACAGCAATGTACTCCCGCGATGGAAGCCTCATAG
>DATMMJ010000544.1:0-4948 GCA_035569795.1 Puia sp.
TGAGAAATACTCTTTATGGTATTATAGCCGGTGTTTAATATTTCATAGCCTTTATATAAATCAGAGAGGATATTTTTCAGTTGTGCCAGCTTTTGTATATCCAGTATCAGCCGCTCCAGTTCATAGCTCTGCGCTTTTATATTTGCAGAAACAAGCAGCAGTAGCATTATCAATAGTTTTTTCATTTCAATTCAGGTTTTTTAAAAAATTAATATCGCTGAGTTCATTTGTTCTTTGTACAGATAACAATCCTGCTTCGTTTGTAAAGCTTTGCGTAAATGCATATTTGTCTTTCATGTAAGTATAGATATTCTCGATTCGACATATCCTTTCGTTGTCATGCATCGTGTAGGTGTCTCCGGATAGCAGGTTAATTAAATCGTCCAATGACTTGGAACACGCTGTGGTAATGTTATTATATACCAGGCTCAAGTATTTTAATTCAGCAGGCCGCATATTTTTGAGCAGTAATATTTTTTTGAAATTTTTCACAATGGACTGCTGGTAAGAAATAATATCAGCCACCTTTGCATAGTTTGCAATGGACGGGTTGACTGCTTTGAGTGAATTAAAGAACATACTGTGCAAATCCAGTTCGCCTTTCTTCAGTTCTCCAATAAAAGTCAAACCCGCTTGCGCTATCCCATAGCCTTTTTCTGCATAACCTACGTAAACCTGCAATGCAGCAATCTGTTGGAGCATGTATTTGATATCGGTCTGTCCTTGCGAAAAGAAATTGCTTATACCTTGGGAATTACAATGGAATACCGAAAAAAGGGAAATCAGTATGATCAATATTTTTTTCATGGTAAACCGTATAAGTTTTTGACCGTCTGCAGGTCATTATTTGCTGCAGCCCGCTGCAGGCTGAGCTGGATGTTTTGGTTATTGAACTGTTTTAGATCGTTGTAATTCTTTTGCATCCCTTTTGCTGCATTGTCCAAGATATTCATCCTTGCTCCGTCGCTCATCTGCGTGACAAAATCATTCACGACCAGTAACGCCTGGTCCAGGTTTTTTTTGCTTTCCTCGAGAATGCCTGAATAAACATCATAAATATAGGTTATTTCCTTTGCTGAAAAATTCTTGTCCTGCTGAAAGAGGCCATAAGCAGATTTATATTCAGAAACAATTCTTGATTGCAATTGGATGACGGCTTTCACTTTGTCGTAATCCGTAATGATTTGTTTGACGAGCGACAGCTCCTGGTAATACTGCTGATAAAGGTCTTTTTGCTTTTGCAGCCAGCCCGTGATCGCATCAAGCTGTAATTGTGCCATCGCGTTTTCCAGTTCTTTTTGCGCGTTCTGCAGCCATACTGTCTGGTTTTGCAGCTTCTCTACTTCGAGGTCAAGGGCATTGAGCACTTTTTTTACGAGCGTGGTGATAACGCTCAAAAGCGGGACCTGGGCCTCCGAGGAAACTGATGCAATCATGCAGACCAAAAAAAAGATGATAATCTTCTTCATTATTTAATTTTAAGGTATGTCCTGTTGTCAAAATGCAATTTTTTCTTACCCGGGGTGTAAGTGTACTCCCTTAATTTCTTAGTATCCCGGAACCGTTTTGTTTTCTCCTCATAGATACCTATCCAACAGCCCATATGGTACTCACTGGACTCTAGTTTTCCCTGTCTTATACGGTTAAACCAAACGCTTCTTTGGACAGTATAGGTGTTGCCGACCGGACTCTGCTTTGTAATTGTCAGTGAATCAAAAGCCCTGCTGTAGCTACTTGCAGACTGATTTATGTACACGCCTGCCAGGGGTTTCTCCATTTTATTTTTTGAGAACAAACGATTGCAAACAGCACCGAGAAAAGCATCCAGCATAAAAAAATATCTGTGGTTCATACAATAATTTATATCCTTGTCACATTGCAATTTTTCAAAACTGAGCTGCGTTTATGAGTTTCATAACTGATACGTTTTTGATCCGTACTACCGACTACTTCGCATTGCGGCCGCTAAGGCCGCAATGCCTTTTTGTATGTCCCCGCCAAACATTTGAGAATATTCCTGCACCTTGATTTTTTCTGTCTCTTCTGTTGTGTAAGTCAAGTATTCCTCAGGCGATACTTCCGTGCGGTACACCCGGGAAAGCATGCCGCCTAGCGATATGAAAACTTCCTTATATTTTTTTGTAGTGTCGTTGGATTTGTTGATAGATAATACGAGTGCTTTTTCTTTGTCTGTCAACCCTAAAAGCTCTTGTATCTGCTCAAATTTGTTCTGGTATTTGGATTGATCCAGCAATATTTTGCAATCGCTGTTATTGATAATCGCTTGCTTTACCACGGGAGAAGAGATGATGTCCTCTACTTCCTGGGTGACCACGATCGCTTCACCGAAAAATTTGCGTACGGTCTTAAATAAATATTTAATGTATTCCGCCATACCTTCTTTGGCGATGGCTTTCCATGCTTCTTCTATCAAAATCATTTTCCTTGTCCCTTTCAGTTTCCTCATTTTGGAAATGAACACCTCCATAATAATAAGCGTCACAACCGGAAAAAGTATCGGGTGATCTTTTATATTATCAAGTTCAAAGACGATAAAACGCTGATGAAGCAAATCCAGGTTGTCAGAGGCGTTTAGAAGATAATCAAATTCACCGCCCTTGTAATAGGGCCTGAGCACATATAAAAAATTGCTCACATCGAAATCTTTTTCTTTGACTTTATCTGTTTGGAGCACGCTAACAAAATCTTGCTTCAAAAACTCATAGAATCCGTCGAAACACGGGAATTTCTCCCTTCGTTCATAATACAGTTGCAATGCACTGGATAGAGCGACATATTCCGAGCGGTTGAAGGTTTCATTGTCTTTTTTCCAGAGCGCTACTAGGAGCGTTTTAATGCTTTCCTTTTTTTCTGTGTCCAGAACGCCGTCAATATAAAAGGGGTTAAAACGGATGGGTTTTGATTCACTATAAGTGAAATAATATCCCTTCACCATATCACAGAGGCCTTTGTAGGAATGCCCGACGTCCACCAAAACGATATGTGTACCCTGCTCATAATAAGAACGTACCATGTGGTTAGTGAAAAAAGATTTACCGCTTCCCGAAGGGCCGAGGATGAATTTGTTGCGATTGGTTATGATGCCTTTTTTCATGGGCTCATCAGAAATGTCTACATGGATAGGCCTGCCCGTTAGACGGTCGCCAAGGCGCATGCCAACGGGACTCACCGAAGAGCGGTAACTGGACTCAAGGTTCAGAAAACAAGATGCCTGTTCAGCGAACGTATCGAAAGTATCGTTCATCGGGAAGTCCGCTGCATTGCCAGGTATTCCCGCCCAAAATATTTGTGGGGCTCCAGCAGTTTCCTGCTTTGCCACTGCATCCATCTGGGCTAAGGCAGAACAGACCAAGTTGCGTAAATCTTTAAGGCACTCTTTTGCGGCTGTCCATACCAGCACATTAAAATGCGCCTTCACGGGCAATCTTTGTTCACCAACTGCTTCATTCAAAAAATCGTTCGTTGCTTCTTTAGAAATGGCATTCTCTCTGGAATACGCACTAAGGGATTGGAGCCTCAGCCTTTTGCTCTCTAGCTGCTTGATTGTTTTGTGCGGGTCATCAAGGAATATGTATTGATTGTATATATGGTTGCAAGGGAGCAGTTGTCCAAGAGCTGAGGCAAAGCCGATCGAGAATTTTATTCTATCTGTAGAATATTTATCGTAATTGATCCTTGAGCCGCATAAGCCTGGCAATTCTGAAGGATTGCATAAAGTATATAGTTGGCCGCATTGGTTGCCAATATCAATGCCCCCCTTAAATGAAATATCTTTTATGATTAGTTTATCATCTTCTAGTAACAAGCAATACTTCTCCATGATGCCAGCTTGAGTCCCGGTGCCTGATAACTGGTCATCAGTTAACTGGCGCAACTCCATAAATCCGCTGTCTTCCAGGATCCTTTTGAACTGCCCGGCTGCATCCAGAAATTCCTGCAGGAGTTGTGGCTGGAGCAATTCATCGGGCACTATGGATTTTCGAAGCAGGTTGCAAAACACTGATGAAGATAATTTTCTGGTTGCAGGTTTTTTGGTAAGATATATATAGCACTTATGGTCAAGGAACGGCCGCTCATTAAAAAAGCGCTCACTGCACCGGGTGAGAAAACTCACGTCCCGGCCCATAAAAACAGGTTCATATTTTGAATCAATGAACCAATCCTGTTTGTGGAAAACAGATTGTTTGGGAAGGATTTTGATTGCTTTGATCCAAGACTGATGGAAGGCTTCGTACTGGTCGCCGGCGAGCGTGAATATTTCCGGGAGCGTCGCCGCAAATGCAATGGTTACATCTCCCTGCTTTGACAAGATAGAGTCATTCTCCACGCCCAGTATGGGCAATATATTTTTTAAGTCCCTTTCCACACTATTCTATCTTCACTGTTTAAAAAACAATCCTATTTTTTCCCTCTCGTGAGCTTTACATGGGTATTTTGAAACCCGTATTTCCTATATAATTCAATGGCCTCTTTTCGCTTATCCTTTGCCGTTACCTCCAGCGATTGGTAATCTCTTTTCGCAAGCTGCAGTTCCAGTGCCTTGAGCAAGGTCTTGCCTGCTCCCTGTTTGCGCCATGCGTCCTCCACATACAGTTCCTGTATCTCGTAGACCATGCCTCCATGGTGGAGTAGCGATTGACCATGGCAGCTGATATATCCCACTGCATTATTTTCTTGATCCGCTGCTACGAGGTACACATTGTTGTTGGCGAGGATATTGTTGCGATAGTCGAGATAAAACTTTTCATAATCAAAAGTTTTATCTTCCAGTGCACAAACAAAACCGAAAATCTTTTTCGCGTCGATGATTTCTGCAGGGCGTATGGTGAATCCGTTGCTCATGTGTTTCTGTTAAGTGCTACAAATATATTTCTTGCATTGCACTTAACCGTTTTCGGGATGCCCCGGCGGGCAATTTTTTTCATCA
>DATMMJ010000545.1:0-5086 GCA_035569795.1 Puia sp.
CGCTTTTTTCCGACAGAATTTTTCTGGCCTGTTCAATAATGGCAGTTCCCGCCTCAGTGGGTATTACGGGCTGCTTACTGCGGTCGAATATTTTGATGCCCAGCTCATCTTCCAGTTTTTGCACCTGCATGCTCAATGTCGGCTGTGTAACAAAACAGTGTTCTGCGGCGCTTGCAAAATGCCGGTGCGCATCTATGGCTATAATGTATTCAAGCTGGACGAAGGTCATACTTATAGGTTAAATCTATATTATCATCAATTTAATCAATTTTCTTTATAATCAAAATTACCGACCTTTCTCCTCTTATCGGCATTAATCATTTAAAATTTGACAATTATGAGAGACGAAAAAAATAAAGATGGCTTCTGGTAATCCTTATCATCATCTCGAAGATGCCATGAACATTAACCCATGCGGCATTTTGTTATAACAAGATTTTATTTTAGCATGAAAACATGGTTCCCTTTAACCCTGATGATAATCATAACTGCTTTATTTAATAATTGATAAACTGGTATGTTCAACTTTTAACTAAACTTATAAAAATGGAAAATAGTTCTAATGACGTCAGTAAATGCCCTTTTCACGGAGCAATGAAAAAAGGCAATGTGGCCGGGGGCGGAACGACAAACCGCGACTGGTGGCCAAATCAGTTAAAATTAAGCGTTCTGCGCCAACACTCTTCCTTGTCCAATCCAATGGAAAAAGATTTTAACTACTCAGAAGAATTTAAAAGTCTTGATTTGGAGGCTGTGAAAAAAGACCTTCACAAATTGATGACAGATTCACAAGACTGGTGGCCTGCAGATTTTGGGCATTACGGCCCTTTATTCATCCGCATGGCATGGCACAGTGCAGGTACCTACCGCATCGGCGACGGGCGGGGCGGGGCGGGAGCAGGACAACAACGCTTTGCACCTCTTAATAGTTGGCCGGACAATGTCAGTCTTGACAAAGCTCGCCGTTTGCTTTGGCCTATCAAACAGAAATATGGTCGCAAAATATCCTGGGCAGACTTAATGATTCTTACGGGTAACGTGGCATTAGAATCAATGGGGTTCAAAACTTTTGGGTTTGCCGGTGGCCGTGAGGATGTTTGGGAACCAGAAGAAGATGTTTACTGGGGTTCTGAAGCCAAATGGCTTGATGATCAACGTTATTCAGGTGACCGCGACCTTGAAAGACCTTTGGCTGCCGTGCAAATGGGCTTAATATATGTAAACCCCGAAGGGCCAAACGGTAATCCTGACCCCATTGCAGCAGCCAAAGATATTCGTGAAACTTTTAAACGTATGGCGATGAATGATGCAGAAACAGTTGCACTGATTGCAGGCGGCCACACTTTTGGTAAAACTCACGGTGCAGCACCTGAGTCACATAAAGGACCTGAACCTGAAGCAGCCGATATCGAAGAACAAGGTCTTGGTTGGAAGAGCAATTATGGCTCAGGGAAAGGTGCTGATGCTATTGGCAGTGGTCTTGAAGTCATCTGGTCAAAGACACCAACCAAATGGAGCAATTATTTCTTTGATCATCTGTTTGGTTGCGAATGGGAGCTCACTAAGAGCCCTGCAGGTGCACACCAATGGGTAGCGAAGAATACGGATGTTTTAGTACCTGATGCTTACGATTCGTCAAAAAAGCATGCTGCAACCATGCTTACTACTGATCTTTCTTTACGCTTTGACCCTGTTTATGAAAAAATATCCAGGCATTTTCACCAAAATCCTGATGAATTTGCAGATGCTTTTGCACGCGCGTGGTTTAAGTTGACACATCGTGATATGGGGCCTCGTCCAAGATATTTAGGTCCTGAAGTACCCGAAGAAGAATTGATTTGGCAAGACCCAATTCCGGCAGTTGACCATAAATTTATTGGCGAGAAAGACATTGATGCATTAAAAGATAAAATTACAAGTTCGGGGTTAACAGTTTCTCAATTGGTATCAACAGCCTGGGCTTCGGCTTCTACTTTCCGTGGCTCTGATAAACGCGGCGGTGCAAACGGCGCACGTATTCGTTTAGCTCCTCAAAAATTTTGGACCGTTAATAACCCTACCCAATTAGCAAAAGTGCTGGATACATTAGAAACTATTCAAAAAGAATTTAATGCAGCGCAAAAAGACGGTAAAAAAGTTTCGTTTGCTGATATTATTGTTTTGGCAGGTTGTGCAGGTGTAGAGAAAGCAGCAAAAGCAGCAGGACAAAACATTACTGTTCCCTTTTCAACAGGGCGAATGGATGCAACGCAAGATCAGACTGATGTGGAATCATTCGCCGTGCTAGAGCCTGTTGCCGACGGTTTCCGCAATTACTTAAAAGCCAGATTTTCTGTTTCAGCAGAAGAATTGCTGGTTGACAAAGCACAATTGCTCACACTCACTGCTCCTGAAATGACGGTACTTATTGGCGGAATGCGTGTGTTGAACACCAACTTTGATAATTCTGAATATGGTGTGTTCACGAAACGCCCGGAAGTGTTATGCAACGATTTCTTTGTGAACCTGCTTGATATGAGTACCGTTTGGAAGGCAACGAACGACCACAAAGAAGTATTTGAAGGACGGGATAAAAAAAATGGAGAATTAAAATGGACAGCTACACGTGCCGATTTAATCTTTGGTTCAAATTCAGAATTGAGAGCACTTGCCGAGGTATATGGAAGTGCAGATGCTCAGGAAAAATTTGTAAAAGATTTTGTAGCAGCATGGAACAAAGTAATGAACCTTGACCGTTTTGATGTTGCTTAATTTTAGTGTTCAGCAGTGAGGCGTTAAACAACAAAAATAAAAATACCCAATAAGAAAGCAGCTTTGGCCTAAATATTTTTTCCGGTTATTTTAAGACCTGTCAGGATTTAAAAATCTGACAGGTCTTTTTTTTATTCTTCCAACGTTACTTTATTCTTGCCTACTTTCAGTTTATACCCTGCACCAATTTTCAAAGCGTAATTTTCTTTTTCATGGCTTACGGGAAAATCAAAGCAAACCGGATAATCATATTCTTTTGCGATGTCACGAATAATTTCATAAACGGTTTTTCCAAAAGGGCGCTCCGTATCTTTCATATCAGTAAATCTGCCTATTATCAACCCCGCTAACTTGTCCAATTTCCCGCTGCGCTTCAATTGATAAAGCATTCTATCCACATGATAGAGGTATTCTCCCACATCTTCTAAAAACAAAATTTTTCCCTTTGTCTTTATATCTGCAGACGATCCTATCAAATGCGCTAACAAAGAAAGATTGCCGCCAACCAAATCCCCCACAGCTTCGCCGGTTTTATTGAATTGATGGATAGGGCATTGATATTTCAGTTTTTTCCCCTCCAAAGCATTTTTTAATGATTGAACAAATTCATTTTTATAACCATCCTCATTAAACGCAGAAGCCATTGGAGCGTGCAGCGTGCAAACTTTGTAATTCGAATAGATATGTGAATGCAAAACAGTCACATCGCTGTAACCAATAACCCATTTAGGGTTTTGTTTGAATTTTTTAAAATTGATTTGCTCAATAATCCTGCTGATGCCATATCCGCCTCGTGCACAAAATATCACTTTCACCTCCTCGTCGTCCAGCATTTGCTGAAAATCATTCAGTCTTTCTTCATCTGTTCCTGAAAAGTAATTTTTCGAATCGCTGCCTACCGTCTTCCCGATTTTAACTTTATAGCCCCAATCCTGCAAAACACTGATGCACGTTTGCGTTTTGTCAAGGCTCATATACCCGGCGGGGCAAACAATGCCTATTGTGTCCCCATGATTTAAATAAGGAGGTATCTTAATCATTTTTTATTGAATTTCTTTCAAAACCACTTCCTCATCTCTTACTTCCAATCTATGTCTGACGCCGCATTTCAAAGCATAATTTTCTTTTTGATGGCCAACAGGGAAATCAAAGCAAACCGGATAATCATATTCTTTCATTTTTTCAAGCGCAATATCATAAAGCGATTTCCCAAACTCTTCTCCCGGATCGTCTGGCTTTGCTTTGAAACTCCCGATGACCAATCCGGTTAAATTGGAAAGTTTGCCGGTGCGTTTCAGATTCCAGAACATCCTGTCAATACTGTATAAGTACTCGCCAGTGTCTTCAACAAATAAAATATTTCTTTCTGTTCTAATATCTGATTTGCTGCCAGCCAGTGATTCCAATGTTTTTAAATTCCCACCTATCAATTGCCCTTCTGCGATCCCGGTTTTATTATTTGCATTTGGCGTAACATCGTATTTCATCTTCTCACCAACGAGTGCCTGTTTGATGGAAAGGATAGAATCAATTTGTGCCGGTTCGGCTTTGCTCCAATCGTCAGGGAAACTATTGCACATTTTGGAATGAATAGAAGCAATATTAAAATTTCGGCTCAGATGTGAATGAATGACTGTTATATCGCTGAAGCCAATTATCCATTTTGGATGTTTTGCAAATTTGGTGAAATCCAGTTTATCGATAATACGGATAGAGCCATAACCACCGCGGGCGCACATGATGGCATTGACACTATTATCATCGAGCATTTGCTGAAAGTCTTTTGCCCTTTCTTCATCCGTGCCCCCAAAAGTGAAATCCTTTTTATTCACGGTATCGCCTACCTTAATATGGAACCCCCAGTTTTGCATTTGCCCGACTGCGGATTGAATCTCTTTATCAGTAATAAATCCAGCTGGGCAGGTAATGCCGATAACATCGCCAGGCTGCAGATAATTGGGAATGATAATGGGCTTGTCAGAATCATCTTCTTTATTAGTGCCCGTTGACCCGAATGCAGGGATAACAGCCCCCGCGGTGATTATTGAAGAAAGGAATTTTTTTCGGTTCATGACTCTAAAGTTATTCGAAAATAGTCATTTTGGCGTTGGTTCAGATTGCGGTATTTTTGCAATCCTTTTGGGTTATCCCATAAAGACTGGGGGAAATACAAACAAACACAGCGGATCTCTCTCAAGTGTTTATGGTTCATATAAAACCCTCCGGGAATTTTAAGGTAAAGCGTGCGATCCGCGACGGCGGATAAACTTTAAAGTGGATGACGTAAAATAAATGCCGACTGTACAATAAAAATTTTACCACGAACAATGACTGA
>DATMMJ010000546.1:0-13159 GCA_035569795.1 Puia sp.
GAGTTGCACATCGCTCACCAGACCTGAGCGGGCGTAACATCCTTCCAGCAAATCGTGGCTTAATATCCTATTCTCGGGAAAACGATTGCCAAGCGCTTTCTCAAACATTTCAATTTCATAAATGCCTTTGCCAATAAAAGAGCCCTCATAAAAAAGGTCCTGGTACACATCGGACGTGGTGCGCGTATAGGGATCAATGCCAGGCTCGTTGCCATGCATTTGCGCAAACCAGGAGCCATCTTCATCGGGCAGGCTAACTGCAACGCGTGGTTGAAGAATGGTATATCCTTCTGTTACACGTTTCTTTTTTTCATTGTACAATGCATGGTTCAGCGGATGTGCCATTGTCGCAATTAATTTCCTTGCTGCATCACGGGGCAACTGTGTATCTACATCCAGTGTGATAACATATTTTACCTGATAAAAAATATTTTCATCGCCAACAATCGCAATGAAATAATTTTTAGCCCCTTCCTTATTCTTGAGTAGCGCATTCAGTTCCGCAAGCTTTCCCCGCTTGCGCTCATATCCCATCCATATTTTCTCAGTGCGGTTCCATTTGCGGGGTCTGTGAAAAAGGAAAAACAAATCATTTTGAATTCTGCCATATTTCTTATTAAGGGCATCCATTTTTTTTATTGCCATCTGCAGTAGCGGCTCATCCTGTGGCAATGATTCATTATCAGCATCTGCAAAGTCGGTGACCAGAGCATAGTGGATATGCTCCTCTTTATTGGCAATGTAGCGGACTTCAAGCCCTTCAATCAACTTGTCCAATTCGTCAAAACTTGTCAGCAATGTCGGTATCACTACAAGCGTGCGGTATTGCCCCGGTATGCCTTTTGAAAAGTCCATTCGCGGCAATGCATCCGGCTTAACGATTAATGTTGATAACCAGTTCACGACAGTTACAGCAAGTTGGCTTGCGCATAGCGCCGAGAGCAAAATCAGAGAGATCAATAGCCAGTCGCGCAGGCCATCGGCATGTGCTTTGGCAACGATAAGGCCAGCAAACACAAAAGTGATCAATGCTATGGCCAATAAATACAAGGCGAATGGATGGCGCCGGAATATTCTTTGGAAAATATCTGCAACGGATAATTTGATTCTTACAGTTTTTTCAGTTTGCGGCAGTCCTTTATTGACCAGATAAAACCCAACATGTGACTTACGGTAGTCACTGCCGTTGTTTGAGGAGTTACTAGCCGAAAGAGAAACGACTACTGCAGCAGTTTGTTCTTCTGAAAAAGAAGTTTTCTTGGCAATTTTCTCCACTACATGCCTGTAATGATCTCGCGTGTGAAAATCCATTTTTTCATACACGCCAGCAGGATCTTTACGAAGTGTTTGTTCTACAATGCTTGTCGCTTCAACAAAATCGCGCCAGTCAGTTGTACCCAAAAATCGCAGGCTTCCAATGCTATTGCTCATCGAAACCTGGTCTGCAGCCTGTTTCTGATTTTCCAAGTGCACCAGTTCATCTGTGGTCTGCCCATTTTCTGAAAGGCGTTGTTCAATCCATGTCAGCGGCAAAGTGAGTGTAGAACCTTTACCTTGCAGGCGCCGGGCTAGCTCTGCAACAAATGAGCTTTCCAGAGGCGGACCGGATCGTGCCATGTCCGCAATCACGAGTATCAAGCTTTTGGGATCTTTCTCAGCCGTCTCAGTCATTTCATCGGCCCAATAATCAGCCATATTTTTATTTATCCGGTTGATAGCGATCTGAGCCGCCAGGCGCCGCAGGTTTTCTATCAGCGCTAGACGCAGCATAATAGGTATTGCCCATAGCTCGCCTAATTTGAGTTTGCTGAGCGCTTGATAGGATGTAATAAAATTTGTCAGGCTTCTCAGATCTACCCGGCCATCACTGTGAGAAATAATTTCAAGTGCAATATCGTACACACGCGGAAGCCCAAATGACTGACCTTCTGAAAGCTGTGGCAGCCCCGAGCTATAACCTTTTGGTAAATGGCGCTTTCCTGTGCGAATCTGTTCTTCGATAAGATAAAAATTATCAAGTAACCATTCACCGGCAGGCGATATCCTGGTTGTTGCCTTGACCGATTCGGTTAACAGGTTATGCACTTCTAGCAGCAATTCTTCATTATCTGCCAGCCTTTTTAATAGTTGCTCGGATTTGTGCCCCGTGAATAAGGTGTGACTGGCTGCAAGGGTTTTTGCATATAGGTCCATTTGCTCAGCGCTAAACAACTCTGAACGGATCGGTGGCTTTTCATTGGCATATTTTTTCATCAGGTTTTGCCCGGGGAAAGAAACACGCAAATGGGAAAGGATTTCCTGTATAGGGTTGTTCTTCAATATATCCTGAATCGGGCTATTCTTCACGCAAATGATTTTTTCCTGAAAAATTATTTAAGGGAGGGTTATATTAATTATCAAAGTTTCAATGCAAGATTTGAACCTGAATCCTGATTGATAAAAAAACATGTACAGAAAGCGACTTGGGAATTCTCCCTTGCCCTATTGCAATAGAAAATGGGGGAATGAAAAAATGATTATAATAAGATCCCGGCCGAGGGTTTCCTTTTTATTGCGATTCGTAACTTTTGATCTTATTATAAAGAGTTTTCCGGTCTATTCTTAAGATTTCTGCTGCCTTTGATTTATTAAAATTTACCTGCTTCAGCACATTCATGATTGTGTCATATTCGGCCTGGGATGCCGCATTCTTCAAATCGTTACCCCGATTGGCTGAATTGTAATGTGAAATTGCGGTGGACGGTTCCGGCGTAGATTCATACAGACTCGGGTCAATTATCTCTGCTGGCAACACTTTGGAGTTGATAAGTCCTGTGGGGGTGAGCAATGCAGCCCTCCGTATTACATTTCTAAGCTCTCTTAAATTGCCGGGCCATGAATAATTATAAAATATTTCCATCACTTCTGTCTCAAATCCTTCCACTTCTGTTTTTTTGTTCAATTCAGCATTGGCTTTACTCAAAAAGAATTCTGCAAAAAGCGGAATGTCTTCTCTGCGATTACGCAAGGGAGGCAGTATAATGGAGAATTCGTTAAAGCGGTGAAAAAGGTCTTCCCTGAATTTCCCTTTACGGTAGGAATCCTGCAGGTTTTCGTTTGAAGCAACTATTATGCGCACATCGAGATTGATCTCTTTAACACCGCCAACACGCTTGAATTTTCTTTCCTGTATCACTCTTAGGAGTGCGGCCTGGATTTCATAAGAAAGATTGGAAACCTCATCTAAAAATAAAGTCCCGCCATTTGCCAGTTCAAAATGCCCTTCTTTATCTGCTAACGCTCCAGTGAAAGCCCCTTTCACATGGCCGAACAATTCGCTCCCAGCGAGCTCTTTTGATAAGGTGCCACAGTCCATTGCGACAAAGGGCTGGCTTTTTCTCTCGCTGTTTTGATGTATCGTTCTGGCAAAAACCTCTTTCCCGGTGCCGCTTTCTCCGTATAAGATGACGCTGTAATTAGTAGGCGCAACCAGTTCGATTTGCTTATAGAGATCACGTGTGGAAGGGTCCTTGCCCTTGAGGAAATCGTCATCACCAAAAACAGCTTTGCCTCTTTTAGGAGAAAGAGCAGACACGCCGTTTTCTTTTGCAGTTAAAGGCTCATATAGCGACTTGTTGATCACATTCAGCACTTCATCGGGGATCATAGGCTTGGTGATGTAATCAAACGCACCCGCTTTGATCACGTCAACGGCTGTTTTTATGTCTGAATAGCCTGTAATGATGATGACTATGGCGTGAGGATCAATATTTTTTAATTCTTGCAATACCTCCCTGCCTTCTTTATCTCCCAGCCTGAAATCGCATAGTACGATATCAAATTTTGATTCTTTGAATTTAGCTATCCCTTTATTCCCTGTGTGCGCCAGGTCTGTTTCAAAGCCTTTACGCTGCAGGTAACGGCTCAGCAAAATGCACATATCCATATCATCGTCTATGATAAGTATCCGTTTCATAATAAATTCGTTCGTTTTTAAAGTTAATTTAAAATGTGCCCTACAAAGTTTAAATATTTTAACAGACTCACAACAGTATTAAAAACATCCTGCCAAAATTAGAACACCAACAATTGCTGCATTGTTCTAGTCTTGAAAGAAAAATAATCCCCATTGTGTGGAATATTATGCGCAATAATTGTGCTATTTCAAAAACGCCCTTGAATGGTTAAAGTGATTTTTGGGTTACTCACTTATGGCAAAAAAATTGATGCTCAATGCGCAATATGGCAAACAATAGTATTTTGATTGTTGATGATGAGGAGGATATTTGTTATTTACTTAGCGGCATTTTGAAAAAAAAAAATTATGAGCCTGTTTTTGCAAATTCCCTATCCGATGCCCTAAAAGCAATTGATAGGTCCCCCCCATCGCTTTTGATACTGGACAACCGCCTTCCCGATGGGCTAGGCATTGATTTCATTCCTTATGTAAAGGAAAAATATCCGTCAGTTAAGATATTGATGGTCACGGCGTATGATTCGGCAAGCGACAAACTCATGGCTTATAGTAAAGGCGCGGATTTCTTCATTGCTAAGCCACTGAACCGAGACCTCATCAATCTGGCCATAGATCAGCTTTTGTAAGCAATTTTTTCGAGGCAACCATATCAGTAAGGGGATGCGTATACACATGTGAATAATAAATTCCCCATTTTGATCACTAAAGGGCACAAAACAAGCCTAGATTATTTTTGGTACAGGTATTGATGATTTAAAAATGAGGCAAGAAAAATAATAACAGACAAGAAATATAATAACAGAGTTATGCGGGAGTAAAAGGGATATAAAAGCCTGTTACACGCAGGCTTTTATTAAATTATAATCTAATTACATTTAAAATAAATAATTTTCAAGGACGGTTTTTAGTTTGTGCCCTTAGCAATAACAGAAATGAAAGGTTATGGCGACTTCACTATCTATGAAATCCGATGCTGTTGAGTTAAAGAGCCTGAGTGAATTGCGCAGCGCTTTGCAGGATGGGATAAGAAAGTGTGGTGAAGTCGCTTTTTCTGTTGCTAATAGTACATTGAGAAAGACAATATTGAATCTGGAACGACAAAGTAGCCAATATGTTAGTGAAATCAATGCTCAGATTGAGGCCCTGGGTGGCAAGCCGAATTGTATCAGCCTACCGCAAAGGCTGGCATTGAATTTTGCGGGACTAAAAAGGAGTCCAACAAATAATCTGGAGAAACAAGCTTTAAAAGTCTGCCGGAAAATAGAGAGTTCAGTTATCCATTTATACAGCAAAATACTTCGTGAATCCTTGGAAAATGAAAACCTTAAAAAACTAATCCAATACCAAATGAATGGGATCATGCGTACCACACTGCAATTAAAACTATTATCAGAATTTCTTCATAATCAGTAAGTTTCGGTCTTTTAGGGTTTAGGGTTAAAAAGGATGTTTTCTAACATCCTTTTTTTATTTATCTAATGCTATTTTGTTCACAAAGTTACCCCAGGGGGACCCTAACACCCTTAAATAGTGTCCTATACATCGAGTTTGCTCCGGGATTGTTCGGTATACTTTATGACTTTTATGGATTAGCTTTGGATTTAATAATTCGGATTTTAGCCGAGTGATCCTAAAATATGACGAGTGATCCTAAAATATGAAATGACATGAAAAAGTTCCTCGCTATTGCTATTGTTATCACTGCAATGGCATCCTGCAATAATGAGAAACCTGCAGATACAAAAACGGAGTCTTCTGATTCTTCCACAAAGGTGGTCAAAGTAAAATACACATTAAATATGGTGGATAATAAGATCGATTTGTCTTGTGGTATGCCTCTTACTTCAGGTATTGAAGATACCTGTCATTATAACGGCAAAGTATATGGGTTTTGTTCAAAGGAATGCAAAGATGAGTTTGTAAAGAACCCTGCAGGAGCTATCAAAGAAAAATAACCCCGGTGTTAATTTTCAATGAATTCTATTTACAGATTGTAGCAATCTCAAGGTCGTTGATTATCTTGAACTTTTAACAGATTTTCTCAGTTATACGCTGAGGAGCCGGGTTTAATTCGGAGCTTTGAGGATGAAAAGAATTTTATTTTTTATTATAGTCATTCCTTTGTCTGTGATTGCTCAAAGAAAAACGGGGAGCATCAAAGGAAGGATAATCACTTCAGACGGGAATCCTGCCTATGTTACTGTTGAATTAAAAAAAATAAAAAAAATAACTGTAACCGATCACGAAGGCAATTTTAAATTGCAGAACCTCGCTGCATTAAACGATACCCTCCTTATCACTTCTGTTGAATCCAAAACATATTCACTACCGGTAGCAATCCAAAATGAAGAACCAATAAATCTTGGCGAGATTCGTCTGGCATTTAATATTGGACAGCTACAGGATGTGGAAGTGAAAGGGCGGATCGCTCGTTCCTACAAAAGCGACTATTCATTTTTTGGAACCAAAACACAATCTGCATTAATTGACATACCCCAGTCTATTTCTTCTATCACCAAAGAGATGATACAGGATAAAATGGAATTCAGACTGAAGGATGCCGCAGATCAGGCAGCTGGAGTGAACCAATATTCAGGCTATGATGAATATGCGATGAGGGGATTCAAAGCAGAAAACGCAAGGTTGATCAACGGGCTTCGCGGTTACAATACTTCTTTTACCAGTCCGATGCTTGTAAATGTGGAAAGGATTGAAGTGGTGAAAGGGCCGGCTGCCGTGCTGTATGGCAATTGCGATCCCGGGGGCACCATCAATCTGGTAACAAAAAAGCCATTGCCAAATAAAGGAGGCGAGATTAATATATTAGGCGGAACTTGGGAGCATTTCCGTGTGGAAGGGGACGTGACTGGCCCGTTAAACAAAAGTAAGACTTTGCTCTATCGTTTCAATGCTGGCTACGATAACACGCAATCCTTTCGCAACCTGTTTTATGCAAAATCCTATCAGCTCGCACCTTCCTTTTCATTCATACCAAATGACAGGATCGAGTTGAATATTGATCTTTCTTTGTCACATATCAATACCATTATTGACCGCGGGCAACCGGGTTTTCAGAATGATCGCACCCTTAAATCAACCCCCGTTAGCCTCATAGCGTCACAGCAGGGAGATTACCTCCACGAAACGGATTTAGCAGCCAGTCTTTTATTTTCTTATAAGATAAATAAGTCCATCAGTTTCAACAGCGGCTATCTGAATTACATCACCGGCCAAAATGCGGCCGAACATGGGGTGCACAGTTATATCACTCCTGATTCCGTGAATCTTTATTTTTCAAGTTGGGACTATCACAGTCTCACCCATACATTTACTGAATATTTTACTTTTCGGTTCAAAACCGCAGCGTTTAACCATCAGCTTTTAGCTGGGTATGATTACATTAGCAGCAGCGTGGATTTGAACCAACAATATTATGAGCAGGCAAACCAATTTGGGGTTGGTAACGGCATTGTCGGAACCTTTAGCCTGAAAAATCCAAAGTATTTCTCCAGGCCAACCAACAAATACCAGCCTTCAGATTATAATTCCGATTCCACAAATGTAGATGGTACTGTTTATCATACACACGGAATTTATATCCAGGAGCAGATAAGCTACAAAAAATGGAAATTGCTGCTTGGCCTTAGAGAAGCTATATATTTTGCAGGAGGGGAACAAGACTCAGCGAACCATGCAATGGAAAATATAATGCTTCCCCGCATTGGGTTAGTGTTCACGATAAGACCCAACATCAGCTTTTATGCTACTTACAATGAAGGCTTCGATCCTACTGAATCGTCTACAAGCACACAGATTTTCCAGGATCCATTTGTTCCAATTACCAGCCAGTTGATGGAAGCTGGTGCCAAAGCAAATCTCTTCAATAACAAATTATCTGCCTCTGTTGCAATGTATCAGTTAACACTGCACCATGTTGCAGTGAATGCGAATGACATTTCAAACCCCAACCTGTTTATACAGCAAGGTGAAGACAGATCAAAAGGGGTTGAAACGGAAGCCAGCGGCAATATTGCAGCAAACCTGAGCATTGCTGTTTCTTATAGTTACTGCTTGGCAAAAGTGATTCAAAGTAAAATCGCTTCCCAGGTGGGCACAGTGGTAGAGAACGCGCCGAAAAACACAAGCAATAGCTGGATAAAATATACTTTGAATAAAGGCAGATTAAAGGGCGTAGGCATTGCAGGAGGGCATTCGCAGGTAAGCGCAAGGAATACTTTAGATGCCAACCTCACACTGCCTGGATATATTGTGCTCAATGCATCCTTGCGTTATGAGCGCAGTCATTTTAAAGCAGCTATTAACTTTAACAACATCACTAATAAAACCTACTGGATGGGAGCGTATAATAACCTGAATAAATGGCCCGGCGTTCCACGGAATTTTATGATCACTGTGGGCTATAAGTTTTAACACACTATAATTATAACATGAAAAATCCTATTGGCTTCATTGCGGCAATCATCTTAGTTCCAGTCATTGCACTTGCTCAAAAAGCAATTACAATGAAATTACCATTTGAGCAAGATGTGCTGAAAAGCAGTGGCAGTTTTACGGTAATGCCCTACAATCGTTTAATTAAATCAGCTGGAAAGGTAATCAGGTATGGCGATTCTTCTTTGGAGAACCATGCACTGGATCTATGTGTACTCCCCGACAAAAAGCATGTCGTGATTGAAGACAGGTTTGGTATTGCAATTGTGCAAATCAGGACGGCCTCAATGATTGCAAGATGGAGCTTCAATAAGGAGAAAGAAAAGCAAGGTTTATTGAGCACTTATTCAGGCATCACATCCTTTGAATTTGAAGGCAAAATTTTTATTGCATGGGGAGCAAATACTGCGGGTAATGGTCAATCTGCAATCATGGTCGCCGAGTGGAGTGGCAAAAAGATTGAATCGGTAACGGCCATCCCAGTCAAGAAAATAGACCCGTCTGACAAAGCATTGCCAAATCAAATTGTAGCGAACACGGAAGATGGCATTCTATATTTGTATGCCGTGCTGAATGGGAATGACCAACTCGTAAAGATAAAATTTGATGATAAAAGTGTGGTGTGGTCTGCACAGACCGGTGTTGCACCGTATGGATTATCTATCATCCAAAACAAAGCATATGTCACAAATTGGGCAGGACCACTGGTGACAGATACTACCCTGGAAAATGCAGGCACACCCTGGGGGAGCGCTTATACTGATCCTAGAACAGGAGGAACAAATAGTGGTAGTTTATCTGTCATGGACATTACAAACGGAAAACTGCTGAATGAATTAGCATTGGGACTTCATCCGAGTGCAATAATTAAAAGTGGTGATAATAAATTCTTATACATTGCAAATGGCAATAGCGATTTTGTAAGCGTCGTAGATGTGCAAATGGAAAAAGTTGTTGATTCCATTGAGACCGGACTGTTCTCAAAGCACTATCGTTTTTACGGCAGCAGCCCCGATGCTTTATTCATTGATGCTTCAACGAATACATTGTATGTGGCCAATAGTATGGACAATGCAGTTGCTGTGATTCAACTCGGAAAAAATAATACATCTAAAAGCCAGGTCAACACAAGAATAAAAGGTTATATACCTACTGAAGCTTACCCTTCAGGGATAGTGCTGATCAATCATCATTTGTTTGTCACCAACCTAGAAGCAAAAGGTTCACGGGTTTTATCTGCAAGCCCAGAATTCAAAGATGCAAATGGAAAAACAATCAATGCATTCACCATTCATAAAGAACTCACGTCACTCAGCATTATCCCATTGCCTGACCAAAATCAATTGAATAGCTATACGGCTGCAGTAAAGAAACTAAATCTGTTTTACAGAACCGCACTTTCAAACGGAGTACCGCGAACAAATATTTTACCAAAGCCAATGCCAGAAAGGATTGGCGAGCCTTCCGTGTTTAAGCATGTAGTTTATATCATTAAAGAAAACAAAACTTATGATCAGGTTTTTGGAGATATGCCACAGGGCAGGGGCGATAAAAACCTTTGTATTTACGGAGAGGAAATTACACCCAACCAGCATAAGCTTGCAACCGATTTTTGTCTGCTGGATAATTATTATGCCTCTGGCAAATCCTCAGGCGAAGGCCATCAGTGGGTGGATGCATCCATGGTTTCGGACTATATAGAAAGAAATGTGCGCGCCTGGTTTCGGAGCTATCCGCATCGCCAGACAGATGCGCTGGTATACAACAAAAATGGTTTTATTTGGAACAATGCTATGGATCATGGCAAAAAGGTGCGGATATATGGCGAAGCTTGTTTAACGCACTATGATACAAAAATGAAATGGCTAGATATATATAATAAATACCTAAATCACGAACCCCTCCATCTTACTAACACAAGCACCATTGCAAGGATCAGGCCCATCATATCTCCTGACTATCCTGATTGCGATAATATCAGTTTAACTGATCAGATACGCGCTGATGTATTTATTAGTGATTGGAAAAAATTTGAACAAGGCGACAGCCTGCCTGACTTAATGGTATTGTCAATTCCCAACGATCACACCGCGGGGACTTCGCCGAATTTCCCAACGCCAAGGGCAATGGTCGCAGATAATGACCTTGCACTGGGCAGGATCATTGAAACCATTACCCGCAGCCGCTTTTGGGACTCAACTGTAATTTTTGTATCCGAAGATGATTCCCAGTCCGGATGGGATCATATTTCACCGTACAGAACAACTTGCGAGGTGATAAGCCCCTTTTCAAATCTTGGCAAAACCATTCACACCAATTATAACCAGACTTCGATGGTAAGGAGTATTGAACAAATATTGGGTATCCCGCCTATGAATGTGATTGATGCCACTGCGCTGCCGATGTTCGATTGCTTTGGGAGCAAGAAACAGTCTTACAATTATCAGCTTATTGCTAATACTATTCCATTGAATGAGATGAATAAGCCTCTGGCGCAGTTAAGCGGAAAAGCAAGATTTTATGCAAAGCTATCCGCCAGTAAAGCATTCAAAGATGTGGATGGCGGTGAGGATGATTTGATGAATAGAATATTATGGTTCAATGCAAAAGGAGACAAGAAATATCCAGTGTCAAAATAAAAACCTGTCAAGCGCTGAAACCCTGACAGGTTTTCACCGAGAAAATTATTTATGATAAAATTTTTCATGAACGATATGATCACCTCCCCATTTTTGCACGGCAACTTGTTTCATAAAAATCCTTCCCATGCCTGCTAAACTTGCATCCATCCAGTTTTCCACCATAGTGACGCCGGCATCTTCATCAGAGGTGATTGCATCAACACCCATCCCGTGAAAATCTTCAACCGATTTAAGGAACTGCTCTTCCCTTGCACGGTTCAACGTTTTTCCCATTTTCTGGTCGTCTCCCACTTCTTCCATGATAACGTTCTCCGCATAGTATTTATCAAATGCATCCAGCATTTTGCCCTGGGCTATCATGTCATACATTTCAGTGATTTTTTCTTTGTAGCTCATAATAAAAAATTTAAGTTTTGCTGAAATTACGATTCTTTAAAATAGCCAGTGTTATGAATTCTTTAAAAACAGGGGGTTCACTTACTATTAATAAATTGTAAATTTATTCGCTAAGGCTTTAGCATTTGATAGGGTATGTTAAATTACTTTTCTTATTCAACTAACTGAGTGCAATGAAAGTCAATCGCTCTACATTACTACCTGCTTTCTTGTTGCTATCTATATTGCAATCTGCAGCGCAAAAAAAATATCATGTATTGTCAGTTCCTGCAATCGATGCCTATACCCATATTGATCCAAAAGGGAAAACCGTTTTACCCAGCGGGCGATACATTACAGCGGCAGGCACGACCATACTCATAACCCACGATCCTACAGGCATGGCCATTTCGCCAGATGGTGCAAAGACGGTCACATTGCACAATGGCGTCTTCACTATTATTGATAATGCAACGATGGAGGCCACAAGAGTGCCAAGCTATGATGGGCATATTGCTTCCCCGTTGTCAAATGGATCATTCCTCGGCGTTGCTTTCTCAGGAGATTCAAAAACTATTTATCTGAGCGGTGGGGATAATGGAGCTGTCATTGTATATGACATCTCCTCATTCAAAAGGATTGATTCTATTTCATTAAATGGAAAAATAGATTCCGTGGATTATGAAGACAGCTTCACTTCCGATCTATTGCTAAATGAAACCAATCACGAGTTGCTTGTGCTTGACAGAGGCAATTTCAGATTGGTGCGCATAGATCTTTCAACAAAAAAAATCACCGCCTCCATCAAAACTGGCAGGCAGCCCTTCGGACTATCCATCAGTCCCGATAAGAGAATAGCTTTTGTTGCTAATGTCGGTATGTATGATTACCCGATCCTTGCAGACGTCACCGAAAAAAATCACAATCCCAACCTGTTGCCATTCCAACCTTATGGCAACGGCACAAACAAATCCATCGGAGGCTACACTTGGCACAGAAGAAAAATCCCCGGAGTAGGCAGCCCGCTTGCATCCGAATCAATGAGCGTCTATTCCATTGACCTCAGCACCAATCAGGTGATAGATAAATTCAAGACCGGCCATCAGATAGGGCAGATGGTAGAAGGTGCGGAAGTGGTTGGCGGAGCCAGCCCTAATTCCATTGCTGTTGGCACTAGATATGCTTATGTGACTAATGCAACCAACGATAATATTTCAGTTATAGATTACCGTGAACATCGGATAGTTGATCACATTTCTATTAAAACAGATACGCTGATTGACCACTATCGTGGCTTATTACCCTTCGGTATCACTTTGAGCAAAGATGAAAAAACATTGTACGTGGCCTTACTTGGTTTTAATGCCATTGCAGTGATTGACGCGGAGAAAAAAACCACCATGGGACTGATACCAACAGGCTGGGGTGCGGCGCGTGTGCAGCTCAGTCGCGACGAAAAACAGATATATCTTGCTAGTTGCCGTGGCTACGGCGCCGGGCCGAATGGAGGAAAGGATTTTGTTTCGCCTGTACAGGGAACATACATCGGCGATATTGAGCTCGGCAGTTTTCAAAAAATTCAGATGCCGGATTCTCAGCAACTCTCGGCATATACAAAGCAAGCAATTGAAAACACGTTTATAACAATGAACGTGGGCGATGACGGGAAAAATCCGTTAGCACCGTTGCCAAAAATCAGGAAGAGCCCGATCAAGTACCTCGTTTACATCACCAA
>DATMMJ010000547.1:0-5798 GCA_035569795.1 Puia sp.
TTTCGGGAGATTTTTGCAATGCTGTTTCCAAAACAGGGATAGCAACGGGCTGAAAACCGCAGCCATTTAAAATGGCGCCGCAATTATTCAATACTAAGATATTTCCAGGAGCTTTTTCAATTGCTTTGATGGCAAGCCACGCAGCTTCTTCTCCGCCTCCCTGCAACAGGTCCATGATGGCCGACTGGCATACAGTGCCTGCATCCAATTGCTCTACAGGTGGCAACCGGACTCCCTCACTGTTAAGCAAGGCGGTCAATTTTTTGTCAATAGCTGCAATGAAGGATTTTAGTTCTTCAGGCGAAAGCTTTTTATTTGGGAGGGAACCAAGTAACCTGTCATTTTTTGGCGGTGGTAAATAATTGCCACTGTCTGGTTTTGAAAGCGAGACCCCAGCCATCCCGGCTGTTATACTTTTATTTCCGGCATTCCCGGGATTTTTGAGCTTCTGAGCCTTCGTCACAGAATCTATCATTTTCTGGGTTTTTTTCAGTAATGCATCTATCTCTTCCTTTGAAGGCTGTTGCCCGTAAACTTGAATTGATAAAAAGCAGGACAAAAAAAGAAAGTTACTGAGGACGCTTTTCATATATTTTGCTTAGTAAATAATGTCGTTATTGTGATAAGGGGGATTTGCTTTCATGGGATACCAAAAGAGAGCAAATGCCTGATGTGAATGATTTTTACATCCATTCACTATGCATACTCTGATATTGTCCGCAGCTTTTATTTCCTAAGCAGTTTATTCAGTGCTTCTGTCCGGTTCTGTACATGCAGTTTTTTGTAAATATTGTGGATATGTTGTCGCACGGTGCCGATAGTTATGTTCAGCTTATTAGCCACTTCTTTGTACAATAACCCTTTCGCGAGGCAATGGAGCACTTCATTTTCACGAAATGTGAGCGCTTCAATTTGGCCGGTTGTTTTATTGCCGTGCATTTTTTCAATGACCTTGCGCGCTATTTGCATGCTCATGGGCGCTCCGCCCTGGTGCAATTCGATTAGGGAGTCAACGATTTTTTGCATCGGCGTTTTTTTTAGCAGGTAGCCGCTTGCCCCTGCTTCCAGCGCGTCAAACACGTTTTCATCATTCTCGTATACTGTAAACATGATGAACTGCGTATGCGGACATGTGTTCTTTACTTTTTTTATGCAATCAATGCCATTCATACCCGGAAGATTGATATCCATGATTACTATATCGGGTTGCTTCAATGGCAATTCTTTTGCAGCCGTTTCAGCATTTGAATATGCGTTCTGCATTTCAAAGCGCTTATCCATTGAAAGCACACTCGCTATTTCCTCCCTCGCGTCTTTTAAGTCCTCCACAATACAAATTTTAATTGGAATCATCCTGTAAATTTAGTTACGCAGCAGTTGTGTTACAATAGAATGAATGTTATAGGGATTTTTTTAGCGCAATGATTTGGACATATGAGGAAAACTCAATAGAAATCATGCCAGAGGTATTTTCAATCTTACTATGGTGCCGTTTTCATTCCGGATGCTTATGCTTCCGCCAATGGATTCAATCCTCTTATGCATATTGCGCAAACCATTTCCGGAGCCTGGTGAAGGGTTATCCATACACCCTTTCCCATTATCCCTGATCGTTATGTCCAGCTTGCTTGATGAATTTATTATTATATTCACATTTTTAGCACAAGCATGTTTTACAATATTGTGCAGGCTTTCTTTTACAGTAAGAAAAATATTTCTTCTTGTTTCGCCGCTCACAAATAGCACAGGAAGGTCTTCAGTTAATTCGATGCTGCAATCCAGGTTATTGTCTTCACAATATTCCATGGCATAAGAACGGATATAAAGCAGAAGGTCTTCCAATGAATCATTTTTTTCATTCATGCACCAAATGATTTCATTCATTTTGTCTATCAGTTCATTGGAAGTAACCTGCATCCTATCGATATCTTCCCTGGCCATAGTGCTGGACGTATTTCTTTTTACCTTCTCACTTAAAAAGCGAATGGTAGACAATCCTGACCCCAAATCGTCGTGCATATCGGTAGCGATCCTTGTTCTTTCTTTTTCAACTGCCTGCTGTTTTTCAAGGGTCATTCGTTGCTGATACAATTTGCGCCGATAATAACTCCGGACAATAAGCCAGAACATGACTATCATAAGAAAAACCATCGCTAGCCGGAACCACCAGGTTTGCCACCAGGCCGAATGAACTACAAATGAAAAAGAAGTTTCAGAATCAGCGTAGTGCCCATCTACAAATATAGCTTTTGCTTTGAGCGTATATCGCCCGGGTGCAAGATTAACCAAATTAATAAATGCCTGTGATGAAGGATCGCTCCACGATTTATTCCTGCTCCCTTCGAGCAAATAACTAAAGCGAATTTGTTTTTCATCGATGAAGCTCGGTGCGGCTATAGAAAAAGTTAAATTATTTTCCTTGTAAGAAAGCGAAAGAAGGCCTGACAGGTCATTAATCTTAGTCCTGCCTTCGTAAATTTCCCTGAAAATAATTTTTGGCTGGAAATTATTTTGGTATGTTTCAGCGGGAGCGATTCTTATGATTCCCGCTTCTGTCTGCACCCAATGAACCGCTTCTTTGCTGGTTTGAATTTTGACAATGTACTGGTAAATATTATTGCTTCGGGTGGTATTCTCTATGAAAAATTTCCCATTTCTCAATTGTATTTTGTCCAATCCTGCGGGGGAGCAGGCCCAGATATTATCATTTTCATCAGTATGAAGATAAGAAATGAAATTATCAGAAAGGCCCTCTCTGGTAGTAATTTGTTTCCATGACTTGAGAGATAAGCCATCAAAAAATAAACAAAATAACCCATGCTCGCGGCTACCTATCCATACATTTCCATTTTTGTCGACCGTTATTGAACGCGGGCTCATATCCGGTAATTCCTTATTATATACTCTAAGGAGCTGAAAGTAATGATCAGGGCTTTCAGGGTGAACGAGGAATGAAAATATTTTTCTTTCACGGGTCACGGCCCAGAGATGATGATCGTTTGTAATTACAAATTTATCAGAAAAATACCCAAGTGGGAAGCTAAGTGGTTTTCTATTTTGCTGCAGCACTGTAATGTCTTCATAAGAAGCTACGAGGTTGCCATACCCGTCCGGCAATATGCAATTCACCCCTTTGTCATTGACATTCCTGGAACTGTCAGCGTGCAACAAGCTTAGCCTAATCTGATTATTTGGTAAAAAATTGCATTGATAAACATTGAATAAATCACTAAGATAATTTTTGTTTCCATTTGCAATGATGAATTTGTAAGGAGGGGAGAGTAAATTCCCGCTCAACCGGAACTCTTTTAAATCGTTCCTGTATTGAAGCAGCAATTTGTGATGCGTGGCATCGAGGAACCAGGTGCTATCAGTTTTTCTGTCAGTATAAATATCAGTTGTCAAAAACCCTGGTTTTATCTGGGTATAAAATTCAAATGAAGGATTTGCGAGTTTGCTCATGCCGGTTTGCCCATCTAAAAACCACATCGTATTCTCCCTATCCTGGAAAATAGATAGATTATTATTGATAGGCAAACCGTTTCCTACTGAGAATAATTTTACGACGCCCTGCCTATCTACCTTTTCAATCCCCTGGCCAGTAGAGAGCCACAGGTTTTGCTGTCTGTCGAAATACATGTAACTGGCAACAAATTTTGCGGATGCCCGATACCTGACGGGCAGGGCAGTAAATAGGATCTTATTTTGTGATAATGCTGTTTCATCTAATTTCTTGATCCCCACATCGGTAGCAAGGAGGATGTCTCCTTCGGGTGACAGGACAATGAAATGTACGATCGACGAATTGCTTACAGGAACCTTAGTATTTTTAAAATCATAGACAACAAGACGGCCACGTCCCGGAAATGCAGAAATGTTGATATCTGTTATCAGGAATAGCTTGTTTTTTATTTCAGCGGCATTTATTAAAAAGCGCCCGGCATCTCTACCCGCGTTATCAGCAAGATTGATTTTTTCAAAATGGTTTTTTTCGAAGCGGAAAAGGCCCTCATCTGCCATGGCATAATAGAACCCATCGCTGCACCTGATCATCTTATTAATTACAGGATAGAACCCATCACCCGTAATCAGATTTTTGATCCTTCCTTTCACGAGGCAATGAAGCCTGTGTAGATTAGGTATGATCCATAATGAGTCATCACCCATTTCAACAATGTCGTTCACCACATTTGTTGACAAGCCATTGTCAGTTGTATAATTGGTGAAACGGGAGCCATCATACACGCTTAATCCGCCAAAAGTGGAAATATATAAAAGGCCATTCCTGTCCTGGTACATAAATCTGGCGCGGTTATTTACAAGACCATCTTTTGGGGTGTAATGGATAAAGGGATATTGTTGCGATAAGCAGTTATCACACAAAAGGCATGACAGCAGGAATATGATCATATTCCGATGCATGTTCATTTTATTATTAAATAGATGGTAAGCGGAAAAGACAAGTTATTAACCCGGTAGTATTTTCACCTGAACGGAATTTGCCATCAGTTCTCTTACTGCATCTGCAATGGCCTTTGCATCGTAATGACATTCTTGATGCAGCTCTTTTAAGCTTCCGTGCTCAACAACTGAGTCGGGTATGCCGAGCATCCTGACTTCGGCGTTATACTTATGCTTTGCCATAAACTCAAGTACCGCGCTGCCAAAGCCACCAACGATCGTTCCATCTTCCACGGTAACTATTTTGTGGAACTTGCCCAACGCTTCGTGCAAGAGCTGTTCATCTAACGGTTTTGCAAAGCGCATATCATAATGGGCAACATGCAATCCATCTGCTTTCAATTCACGTACAGCTGTGGCTGCAAAGTTTCCGGGATGGCCCAGAGACAAAATCGCAATATCGTTTCCGTCTTTTAGCTTTCTGCCCGTGCCGATTTTTATTTCTTTCATCTCCGTTCTCCATTCCGGCATTACGCCCTCACCGCGTGGGTAGCGTATCACAAAAGGGTTGGTTGTAGAATCCAGTTGTGCTGTGTACATCAGGTTGCGCAGTTCGCTTTCGTTCATCGGTGCGCTCACGACCATATTAGGCAGACAGCGCATATAAGCAATGTCGTAAGCGCCATGATGCGTTGGACCGTCTTCACCCACCAGCCCTGCCCGGTCTAAACAAAATATCACAGGCAAATTTTGTATCGCTACATCATGCACCACCTGATCATAAGCACGCTGCATGAAAGAAGAATAAATATTGCAGAATACCTTCATGCCTTGGGTAGACATGCCTGCGCTCAATGTCACAGCATGTTGTTCGCAAATGCCCACGTCAAAGGCACGATCTGGCATTTCGTCCATCATAAATTTTAAGGAAGAGCCGGAGGGCATTGCAGGGGTTACGCCAAATATCTTTTCATTTTTTTCCGCTAGTTCAATAATCGTACGGCCAAACACATCCTGGTATTTCGGAGGCTGTGGCATCTCGTATCTCTTTTTATAAATTTCTCCGGTTATCTTATCGAACAAACCTGGCGCATGCCATTTGGTCTGGTCTTGCTCTGCAGGAGAATAACCCTTTCCCTTAGTAGTAATAATGTGCAGCAATTTGGGGCCGGGTATATTTTTGAGGTCATTTAATGTATCGACCAGTTTGGCGAGGTTGTGGCCGTCAATCGGGCCAAAATAACGCAGTTTTAGCGCCTCGAACAAATTACTGCTCCTGTTTACAAAACTTTTGATGCTGTGCTCTATCTTGCTTGCCATCTCCCTTGAGAAGTGCTTTCCCACGGGCAATTTGCCAAGCGCCTTCCATATATCGTCTTTCAGTTTATTGTAAGTCT
>DATMMJ010000548.1:0-2882 GCA_035569795.1 Puia sp.
ATATTTTGGGTCCAATCGCAAGGCTTCATTATAATCTCGGAGGGCTTCATCATATTTGCCCTCGTGAGCATAAGCAATTCCTCTCCTGTACCAGCCATTCACATATTTTGGGTCGTAGTATAGGGATTGTGTATAATCACTGATAGCCGCGTCGTATTTGCCAAAATTGTAATTGGCATTTCCCCGGTTAAACCAAGCAAAAACATATTTTGGGTCAAGCCGCAATGCTGCTGTATAATCTCTTATGGCGGAATCATATTTGAATTTAGAATAGTAAGCATTGCCACGGCCGTTCCATGCTATAGTGTCACTCGGCTCAAGGCGTAATGCTTCTGCATAATCATTAAATGCCAGATCGTATTTGTTTTGCCTGTAATGCGCAAAGCCAAGGTTTCTCCACAACAAGTGATTTTTTGGATCTATTTTCAATGCAGTGTTGCAATCAGCTATTGCGGATTCGTAATCGCCTTTTTCGTTGTAGGCTTTGCTGCGGTAAATATAGCCGTACACATCGCTCGTGTTGCTGTTTATCTGGTCCGTGAATTTTGCAATGCGAAGCTCAGCGCTTTCATTTTGTGCGCGGACACCAAAAAAAGCAGCACTGAACGCTAAAATGAAAAGACTTTTCATAACTGAGAATGTAGGAAAATTACCGGGGGTATAGTTACCTACTAAAATTAAAAAAAATACTGTTAGGATTGCTTGTCTATTTTGGGGGCAAATATTTTTTCTGCCTGAAATATTCGATTATAGAGAAAATAAATGAAGGCAGAAACAGTGCGATCTGAATGTTAAACAGCAAAAGCCCCAATAACGACAAAAAGAACATACATCCAAAATAGGAAATATAGCTCTTGATGAAATTGACCAGATGCGGGGAGAAAATGAAATTGAACCGCAGCTTCACTTCCGGCACCTTACTAAACCATGCAAGATAGCTGAGTCCTGAGAAAACAACCAATTGGACGAGTAAGAACCAGTAACTTACGATGTGTTGAAGGTTCAGCAGCGAAAGATAAATATCTGCCACGATCACAGAACCAGGCATGGTGCCAACAGGTGTGGAATGCGTGTCTAGTTCAAAATTGCCAACGATGAGGATTCTGCCCGCAAAAATATCGGCGTAATCACCGGGGCTTGCATGGATGCCTGTAAGCAGATCGCCCAATGCGTAATATTGCGCATGCGGCAGGTATTTGTTATTCTTCAGGTCCAGATCATTGAGATAATAGCTTGGCCATACCGCTGACATACACAAATGGCCATTTGATGTGGCCAATAGCCCATCATCTTTATACACCGTGCCGTTAATGGTCTCATCCATGATCCTTGGAATGGAATGAACGGTTGTGTGGTTGAATATTCTGAATTTATTAATGCCCGATCCATAGCTGACATATTCAGAATAGCCATACTTTGCTCTGTATAAAGGCGCTTTGTAAGTGTCCTTGTCTTTATCATCTGGGAGTATGGCAATGATCAGGTCGTTGCTTTTATCCAACTCATTTTGCATCAGCGTATCAATGCGGGGATTGATATTATAGCGGTAATAGAATTGCAGGTCAATGAGTTTGAACAATGCTCTTTTCGGCAGGCTGTCAATAAAATGCAATAACTGATAAATTTTTTCCCTGTCTGAAACCGCAATATTGCCTGATCCTGCGGTATCATCAACCAGGGCAAGATCTTTTCCTGTGTTAACAAATACAAAGTCTGCATTGTGCTCAGGTTTAGAAGAAAAGTATTTATATTTCCATTGCGAAAGCTGACTGATAAACCCGTCCTCCACTGAGAAAGTAAAATTATAGTTTTGATAAATCCAGGTGACACCTAGCACGACGAAACCACTTAAACAAGAGAGCAGTATTTTTTTTAGCATAGCAGTATTTAATCCCTGAGTGATTGCTAAAATTATCAAAAATAGCTTAACCTGATGGCTTTCCAGTTATCATTTGAAAATTATTTCAAACGACTTTCATCGGCGAAGCTGTTAGGAATTCCTCGAGACAGATAATTTCTAACCCTAAGCCATATACGTTTTATGAGCGCAATCGACCCAACAGCAAACGCAGAGCTTTCCCCAAGCGATTTCGTCCGGGATCCGGAAGTCATTGCGTGCATTGAGACATTGAAATTGAAGTTTGGTCAGAACTTCGAAAAACTGCTGGTTTCTGATACAATAGACCAGAACGGCAATCAGTATGTCAATCTGGTACAAAAAGGTGGCGGCGTCCTGGGTGTGGCACTGGTCGGGTACACGTATGTGCTTGAACAAGCAGGTATCCGATTCCTCCGCCTAGCAGGCACCAGTGCAGGCGCCATCAACACATCGCTTCTGGTGGTGATCGGCAGCAAGCAAGAAACAAAATCTGAAAAGACATTGAAATACCTGTGCGATCTTGATTTCTTCAATCTGGTGGACGGAAAGCCATTCATCAGATGGCTGATCAAAAACTTTATCACCAACGAGAAATTTGAGACCAACCTTAGGCGATGGATTTCGGGACTGCTGCTGATCATGTTTGGGCTGGTTTGCTCAGATTTTGTTTTCCTTGCTTTCAGCAGCCACGAATGGGCAAGGATCGCGTTGCCATTTTCTGCTTTGCTCACCGGTACACATCTTGTTTTGATTACCAGTCTTATCATTTACATCAATTATTTATTCAGGAGCCTGCGCAAAAGCGGCCACGGCGTGAACCCTGGCAATTACTTTTATAACTGGATTAAAGCAATTATGGATGAGAATGGAGTTTCAAACGTATCCCAATTAAATTTTAAAGCAAGCACACTGCCCAATATAGATGTAAGAAACCCTGAAACACAGAATGCACACACATTGTGCGGGGATGTTACTTTCATCACATCAGAGCTTGTCTCAGAGA
>DATMMJ010000549.1:0-3656 GCA_035569795.1 Puia sp.
TTTCTTCATAACTGGAATTGTCCTTGCAGGTAACAAGCAAAAGAGAGGTAGAAATGTATAATAAGAGCCGTCGCATTTGCTAATTTTGATTGGATTGTAATAAATATTCCAGTTCAATTTTATGAAGGTTAAACTCTTTCAGTGCATCCACGTATTGGCTTTTCAAGCCAATGGCATTCCCCAATAGTGTACCCCATTCAATATAGTTGATCTCTCCATTTTTATAATTAAGGTTTGCCACGTGAATAATGATATCAGATTGTGCCAGGGCATTCCTTTTATAATATTCTATGGCCTGCTGGTATTTCAGGTATTCATTCCAGTTTTGTTCCAGCACTAGCTTTAAATCCAATAAGGCCACGCTTGTAGAAGCTTCAGCAATGGACTCTTTTAGATTTGCTGCTCTTATCCTTGCTTTTTGCGCTTTGGTAAAAACAGGAACGGCAACACCTATTTGTATAGTTGAGAACCTCTTATCCCCGCCATAATAACTCTCAGTGCGGTCTTTATTAAATTGCCAGCCTACAATGGACTGATTGTTGTAACCTATCATCAGGTCGGGCTGCAGCTTCGCTTTCTCCAATTTTGTGAGGCTGGAGGCTATCAGTTCCTGTTGTTTGTAGTAATTCAAATAGGGGTGCCGCTGCAAGGAAACACTGTCAAACAAAACAGGTAGGTAACTTAAGGTATCCGATGGTTCAAATAATCCGGGCATATTGATCAGGACGTTTAATTGAATTATAGCAACTTGCTTATCTGATTCAAGCATTTGAATTTGCAAGTGAAGCTGTTGAACTTGGTTTTCGAGCGTTGTTTTCTCAAGAATATTGCTCTCCCCTTTTTCAAAACGAAGCCTGGCTAGCTTCAGATAATTCGAAAATATACTATCTGTTTTTTCTAATAATGTTCGTTTGGCAATTATATATTGTAATTGCAGATAGGCTCGTTTAACCAATCTTACAATTTCTGATCGTTTCAAACTGGTCCCCAATTTAGCGCTTTGAAATTCCTGTTCAAATACATCATGTTGCCTTTTGTAAAGCCCTGGCAGTGAAAAATTTTGAAGCAGTGAAAACCGGTTGTCAAAATTGGTACTGTTAATTGCCCCCAGTTCCGCATTCAGGTGTGTTTTAGGAATGTCTGTAGCAGACCCGCGCAATTCTTCAAAATACTTCTCCTGCAACTGATTCAGTTTTATTTGCAGGTTTTGCTGTTGAGCTAATTGGATGGCTTCATTTAAGCTTATTGTTCGAACACTCTGTGACTTTATTAGAGACGGCGCAAATAATAATAAAATAACAGATATTATAGCTGTTGTTCTTTTCTTCATGGCTGAACTCCTCTCAAATAACAAATACAGGCAGGGAAGCACCAATAGAGTTAATAAGGTAGCAGTAACGAGCCCTCCGATAACCACTGTTGCTAAAGGGCGCTGGACTTCTGCACCAGCTCCATTACTTAATGCCATTGGAAGGAAACCGAGCGAAGCAACTGCAGCAGTCATTGATACAGGGCGCAATCTTATCCGGGTTGCCTTTATAATGATTTGTTTTATATCCGTCAACCCGTCTTGCTTTAAGCGGTTCATTTCGCTAATGAGCACAATGCCGTTCAATACTGAAACGCCAAACAAAGCAATAAATCCTACGCCTGCTGAAATACTGAATGGCATTCCCCTCAGCCATATGGCCAAGATTCCCCCGATTGCTGATAATGGTATTGCAGAAAAAATAAGCAGGCAATATTTGAATTTGCCAAAAGCAAAGAATAACATCAGGAAGATCAATAATAAGGCTATAGGCAATACTATACTAAGGCGCTCAGTTGCATTTTGAAGGTTTTCATACTGTCCGCCATAGGTCATATAGTAACCTGCCGGTAATTTAATCTGCGTTGCTGCTTTATCCTTCAAGTCATTTACGATGCTTTGCACATCTCTTCCCCTTACATTGAAACCAACTGTAATCCTTCTTCTTGCGTCTTCACGCTGGATCTGATAAGGCCCGTCTTTAATCTCGATATGTGCAAGTGAATTCAGTGGCACCTGTTGGCCATTTGGTAAGCCCACTAAAAGGTTTCCAATTTCATTCACATCTTTTTTTTGTTCTGCGTTCATCCGGATCACGAGGTCATACCTTTTATCTCCCTCAAACACCAACCCCGCAACTGCACCTGCATAAGAAGATTGAATACTGTTATTGATGTCTGAAATATTTGCGCCATATCTTGCGATCTCGTCCCGGTTATAAGTAATCACTATTTGCGGGATTCCTGTTATCGTTTCCGTATAGATATCTTTTGCTCCTTTGACTGTTTGAATGATCTTCCCCAGTTGATCACCATATAACGCCAATGAGTCAAGGTCATCGCCAAATATTTTGCATACGACGTCCTGTCTTGCACCTGTCATTAGCTCATTAAAGCGCATCTGCACGGGGAACTGAAAACCCGTTGCAATACCCGGTACTTCCTGCAAGGCATCGCTCATTTTATTAGCCAGTTCGGGAAATGAACTGGCGCTTTTCCATTCCTCTTTTGGTTTTAATATTACCATCATGTCAGATGCTTCTAAAGGCATCGGGTCTGTTGGGATCTCGCCTGAACCAATCTTTGTTACCACTTTCAGTACTTCTGGAAATTTATTGAGTAAAACCCTTGAGGATTTTTCAGTTGTATGGATAGTATTTGTCAGTGACGAGCCTGTGAGCAATCTTGTGTCTACAGCAAAATCCCCTTCTTCTAGTTGGGGTATAAATTCACCCCCCAATGAACTAAGGATAAAAACTGACCCGGCAAAAAAAACAAACGCTAATGCAATAACGACAATGGGTATCCTCAGCGCTCTTTTTAAAACTGGCTCATAGTATCTGTGGATTAGTCTCATTATCTTATCTGAAAAATTTTTCCTGTGGCTTAGTTTTTTGCTTAGCATCAAACTGCTCATCATGGGGACATAAGTAATTGACAAAAAGAAAGCACCGATGATCGCAAAAGAAACAGTCTCGGCCATTGGCTTGAACATCTTGCCTTCAATACCCTGTAATGAAAGAATGGGTAGATAAACAATAAGAATAATGATCTGTCCAAAAGCCGCGCTGTTCATCATTTTCTTTGCTGAGCTGCCTACTTCATCATCCATTTGAGACTGGGATATCTCCTGAAACGAGCTCAGCATCTTACCATGCACCAATTTATGCATTACCGCTTCCACTATGATAACTGCGCCATCTACCAATAAACCAAAGTCCAGAGCGCCCAGGCTCATAAGGTTCCCGCTTACTCCAAATAAGTTCATCATAATAATGGCAAACAACATGGCCAGCGGGATAACAGAGGCCACAATTAGCCCTGCTCTTATGTTGCCAAGAAAAATGACCAGTACGAATATTACGATCAGCGCACCTTCCAGCAAATTGTGCTTGACAGTTGAAATAGCATTATTGACCATTTTAGTTCTGTCAAGAAAAGGTTCAATCATTACACCCACAGGCAATGTCTTTTCGATCTCTTTGATCCTCGCTTTCACCCTGCTGATCACTTTACTACTGTTCTCACCTTTCAGCATCATCACAATGGCACCTGCCACTTCACCTTCATCATTAAATACAGTGGCTCCATAACGGACAGCATTGCCCAGCCTTATTTCTGCCAAATCT